>NZ_JAXQGA010000002.1:0-279321 GCF_034438075.1 Acetobacterium sp. K1/6
GGCTGCCTGATCAAAATGCGAAAGGAGATTTATCTAAATATTTCTGATTTCGTGTCTTGACAAGCGTGTACATTATACAGTGATTGCCGGTGCAGCGGTAGAAATTCTTCATCTTGCCACATTGGTGCATGATGATGTTATCGACGAGGCCGAGATAAGGCGGGGACATGCCAGTTTGCAAAAACAGTTTGGAAAAAAAGAAGCCGTGATTTGTGGTGATTACCTTTTTTGCATATCGCTTGCGATGGTAGCTGAGATTTCAAATCATTATTCCCAAAAATTAAATGTGTATACCCAGGCAATGACAAAAATTTGCCTGGGAGAACTTCGCCAATTTAAACATAATTCCGATACCGAGCTCAGTGTGATGAACTATTTAAAAATAATAGCAGGAAAAACGTCGGCACTTTTTTCGCTGGCGATGTATTCCGGTGCGATTATAAATGAATGTAGTGATAAAGAAGCGCGCTTTATGGGACGAATTGGATATAATATGGGTATGGCATTTCAGATATTGGATGATTGTGCGGATTATGAATCGGATGTTGCGGCAACTAAAAAGACGGTTAAACATGACCTGGCCGAAGAAGTGGTAACCTTGCCGCTTATTTATGCCTTTCTTAAAAAACCGGAACTTAAGCATCATATCCGCCGTCAGCAGCTGTCACCGGGTGAGATTAATGAAATTATTGCCGAGGTTGTTAAGGTCGGTGGGGTATCAATGGCCCGGGATGTGGCAGAAAAATACTATCTAAAGACAAAAAAAATGATAAATACTCTTACGGAAGAAAATAAAAAGTTGTTAATGAATGAAATCCTTGGAAGAATTTGGAAAGTTGAGAATTAAGGGATGGTAGGACGATTTCTAAAGTATGTTGAGATTCAGACAAAAATGGCCAGTGTACTTCCTTTTCTGCTCGGCTTGTCTTATGTTATTTATGCATATGGACGGTTTGATCGTTTAAATACCTTGTTGTTTTTTGCCTCAATGCTGAGCTTTGATATGGCAACAACCGCGTTAAATAACTATATTGATGTAAAAACAAATGGTAAAATACTGGAATTCTCAAAAAAGACAGCAAAGCAGATAGTGCTGATTCTTTTGATTTTGGCAAGTTGTTTGGGTTTGGCGCTGGTATTTTATACCGGGCTCATTGTTTTGGCTATTGGGGCCTTATGTTTTGGAGTTGGGATCTTCTACACCTTTGGTCCGGTTCCAATCTCGCGGTTGCCCTTGGGCGAGATTTTTTCGGGTTTATTCATGGGCTTATTGATCCCCTTTTTAGTGGTTTATATTAATGCGCCAAAAGAGAGCTTGATCGACTACGATTTTTCGAATTGGATTCTTATCGTTTCTGTTAATGTATTGAATATGCTAAAGTTAGGCGTTGTTGCAATACCGGCGATGACCGGTATTGCAAATATTATGCTATCCAATAATACCTGTGATCTTGAAGCGGATGTTGCCGTAAACCGCTTTACCTTACCTTACTATTTAGGCGTAAAAAATGCGGTGAATCTATTTGCAGCACTTTATTATTTAGGCTATGCGTCAATTATAGTTATGGTTTTATTTAGAATTGTGCCAACATATGGACTGATTATTGTATTTGGTTTAATCCCAGTTCAGAAAAATATTCAAATCTTTCGAAAACAACAGTCTAAATCAAGCACTTTTCCGCTGAGTGTACAAAACCTCGGGATCATGGTGATTCCGGTGATTATTAGTTTAATAGCAGGGGTGATCTTTAAATAAACGATCATTCACAAGAAAACAGAATCCATGGAACAGAATCCATGGATTCTGTTTTTTTTCTTGACATCAATCCGAGAATGTATTATTGTATTAATAAGATAATACAATAATACAAAGGAGAACAGCCATGAAGTGGATCATCGATTCAGATCGCCCCATCTATAAACAGTTGGTGGAACAGATAGAGCTCAGAATCATTTCCGGTGTTTATTCACCAGGAGACAAACTTGAATCAGTGCGAGAGATGGCAATGGATGCAGGTGTGAACCCCAATACCATGCAAAAAGCATTGGCAGAACTGGAAAGAATGGAACTCGTTTTTGCACAAAGAACCAGCGGCAGATTTATTACGGAGGATTTAAAAGTGATAGAAGAAGCGAAAAAGAAACTGGCAGTTCAAGAGATTGGCGCATTTCTTGAAAAAATGAAGAAATTGGGTATGAGCCGAAATGAAATACTGGCATTGATGGAAAAGATAGAGGAAGGGGACAAAGAAGATGACCATCTTAAACACTAACAATCTGACCAAGTCCTATGGGAAGAAAGCAGCCTTATCCCAAATTAATATGGAAGTTCCCCGGGGGCGGATCATCGGGTTACTGGGACCAAACGGCAGTGGTAAAAGTACCTTTATCAAGCTGGCAGCCGGTTTACTGGTGCCTTCATCCGGTGAAATATTTATTGATGGACAGGCACCCGGGGCTTTGACCAAAGCTAAGGTTTCCTATCTGTCTGAGCGCTCCTATCTCAGTGATTGGATGCGGGTTAGCGAAATTCTCGTCTTCTTTGAAGATTTTTATGAGGACTTCAATCGCATTAAGGCCGAAAACATGCTTAAAGATTTGGCTATTAATCCTGACGATCGACTTAAAACGATGTCTAAGGGAACAAAAGAAAAGGTCCAGCTGATTTTGGTGATGAGTCGGCAAGCCGAACTTTATTTACTGGATGAGCCCATCGGTGGAGTCGATCCGGCAGCCCGGGACTATATTCTAAATACCATCATTACCAACTATAAAGAAGAGGCATCGGTGATTATTTCAACCCATCTCATTGCGGACATTGAGCAGATTCTTGATGATATTATGTTTATTAATCAGGGGGAACTGGTGCTTAGTTCCAGCGTTGATGAAATACGAGAAACTCATAATAAGTCAGTGGATGGACTATTCAGGGAGGTTTTTAAATGTTAGGGAAACTAATCAAACACGAAACAAGGGCAACCAGCCGGATTTTTTTACCGCTTTACGGTGCCTTGCTGATTTTAACAATTTTTACCAAACTGGTAATGGCCATTGGTGCTCCGGATTTTTTTTCCGAAGCAGCATCTAATAACACAATAGCGGAAATTACTCTATGGATCAGCTTTACGCTTTATTTTATCTTAATCGTTGGTATTAGTGTGATGACCCTGGTAATGATTATTCAACGGTTCTATAAAAATCTGTTTACGGATGAGGGCTATTTGATGTTTTCGCTGCCGGTAAAAACCTGGGAGCTGGTTTTATCAAAGCTTCTGGTGGGGCTTCTCTGGTCAGCGGTTTGTACCGTCATGATTGTCCTAACCTTTGTCATTTTTTCGCTGGGAACTTTTTCGATGATGGAGTTGACCCAGGCTATCCAGGCAGCTTATCAGACGTTTTTCGTTGAAACTGGCATGAATCTCAATCTTTTTATAGCTGAACTGGCATTATTTTTAGCGGTTAATACGGTTGCATCAATACTGATGATTTATGTTGCCATTGCCATTGGACAATTATTCAGTCAGCATCGGGTCGTCGCAGCTTTTGGAGCCTATATTGTGATCACCATTGTACTACAGATCATTGGGTCGATTTTCATGGCTGTTTTTGCTATTGGAAATCTGGATATTCTGATATTAAACGGTCGTTCTGCTATGTCAACCATCCAATGGCTGATTAATGGGTCAACGATTCTTAATGTGGTGTTTGGTGCGGCGTTCTATTATGTGACTCAATATATTATGAAAAATCGTTTAAATCTGGAATAATTTACGTTGATTTGTGTTATAATAATCAGCAATTGAATGGTTTAAGCCAGAGAATAAAAAGAAAGTGGGTGGATCTAAATTTTTATTCAAGTCAGAGAGCTATACAAAGATTTCAAGTTGGGGAAAGAAGATATTCATATCCTCAAGGGAATCAATCTGGATATTGAACAAGGGGAAATGGTGGCCCTGCTTGGTCCTTCTGGATCGGGTAAATCCACCTTTTTGAACGTTCTGGGGGGATTGGTTCCACCAACCTCAGGGGAGATTCTAATCCGGGATTACCAGATCAGCGAAATGACGGAGAATGAGCTTTGTCTTTTTAGACGGGAGCATCTGGGTTTTATATTCCAGTCTTACAATCTCATTTCAACAATGACTGCGATGGAAAATGTGGCTCTGGCTCTGACCTTTGCTGGTGTCAAAAAAGAAATCCGCAAAGAACGGGCAATCGAAGCTCTGGAAGTGGTCGGATTGGTAGATCGGATGGGGCATAAGCCCAGCGAACTATCGGGGGGTCAGCAGCAACGGGTGAGTATTGCGCGGGCACTGGTGAACCATCCGGAGATTATTCTCGCCGACGAGCCGACCGGGAATCTGGATTCGAAAACCAGTGCGGATATTATGGAGATGATTTATCGACTGAATCGTGAAGAGAATCAGACCTTTGTCATCGTCACCCATGATCCGGATACAACCAAATACTGCACCAAGGTTATTCATATGCAGGATGGCCTGATTGAATCTGAAGTCAGCCAATAAGTGCTGAGCAGGAAAAAAATTAAGGAAATGGAGAAATCATGAAAGAGGTATCAAAAAAGAGGGTCAAGATGACGTGCTCAACACTGTTCTTATCCTTGCTGCTATTATTTTGTTTTGCACCGGCTGCGATGGCAGCCCCGGAGCAGCCATTGCTCCAAATTAGTGCCGTTACCTTTGATCCGGCTACCGTTTCACCGGGAAAGGACTTTAAAATGCTGGTCACCCTGACCAATCACGGTGAGTACCACGCCTACAATGTGACCCTGGATGTGTTATCACAAGCAGGAGCTAACGATCTGGGCGTTTTTTCCATGGTTGGTACCGGCGGTCATTTTTATGTCGAAAAAATTAAATCAGGGGAAAGTGCGGTTATTGAAATACCGATGGTATCTTCGCCCAGTGCTGAAGCAAAAAACTATAATCTCAATCTACAGCTCAATTGTGAAGACTATGATGGCGATGTCTATAATTTTACGGCCACGGTTGGCATTGTAATCAATGAAAGTGAATCGATGTCAATTATCGCACCGGAACGCTATGTGCTGACTAAAGATGACAAGGGTCTGACAACAATTGGCTTTGAAATTGCCAATTTCGGTTCTAATCCGGTACGGGGGGTTCAGGTGAGTGTGGCTGGCGCTGGTCTAGACTTTAGCAACACCTATCAGTATTACGGAACCTTTGAAAAAGAAGACAGTGACGATTTTTCAACCGAAGTGACAACAGATAAAACCGGGGAGTTTCCCGGCGTTATTACCTTGAAATTTATGGACAGCTTCAATAATGAACGCACCGTCGAAAAAGCGATCACTATTGTATCGGAAGAAGCAGTAGCAAAAGGGGATAATACCGAGGAAGAGAACTTTTTTGAAAAATTCCTTAGGGTAGTTTTCGGCATTGGTTCATAGAGAGGTGAGGGTGTGAATAAGCAAGAACTCCTGCGCTTATCCTGGGAGAATCTCTGGCGGATGAAATTTCGGACCATTCTCACCATTATTGGGGTGGTTATTGGCACCTCATCGATCATCGTAATGGTATCCATCGGTACGGGCGCTCAGAAAAGCATTACGGATGAACTCTCTGGGATTGGTTCAATCACGACGCTACAGGTTTATCAGGATCTTTCCTCCATGGGAGTGACTTCGATGGGCGGTGGAAAAACAGACGATAAGCTGATTCTCAACGATGATGCCATCAAAGATCTGAAAAAAATTGATGGCGTCGTGACGGTGACGCCAGTCGTGAATCTCAGTGGTGCAAACATTGAGGTCAAGCGTGAACAGTATGGGGTGTCGCTGATGGGGGTGGATTACGGTGTTTTAAAAGATATGCGCTACGAAACTACCAGTGGCAGAAAACCCGGTTCGAATGATAAAAACAGTGTTATTTTGGGGAAAGATGTGCTAACTAGCTTTACCTATACCGGGGCATCGGCTCAAGCGGAAAAAAGCGAGATAAAACCGGAAGATCTGATTGGTCAGAATGTTAATCTCATCATCCGGCGCACCAATGAAAATGGTGAAGAGGAGATAAAAAACCAGAAACTGAGGGTGACCGGGGTACTGGAATCCACTGGTGGCAACGAGGACTATGCGATCATTGCTGATTATCAACTGGTGACCGATTTAAATGAGTGGCAGACAGGGAAGAAAGCCAATGTCAAGAAACAAGGTTACACCCAGGCACTGGTGACAGTGGAAGATTCGTCGGTTGTTAATGAGGTTACGAGTGAAATTGAGACAATGTCGTTTACGGTCTTTTCAATGCAACAAATTCTTGATTCCATGGGCTCAGTTTTCCAGATGCTACAGATTCTTCTGGGCGGTATCGGGGGAGTGGCACTTTTAGTTGCCTGCATTGGGATCGTCAATACCATGACCATGTCCATCTATGAGCGCACCAAGGAAATCGGAATTATGAAGGTCATCGGGGCATCCATTACGGATATCCGCAATATGTTTATTGCTGAATCCACCATGATTGGACTAATTGGCGGTATGGTGGGAATTGTGATCAGCCTGCTTCTTTCGGTGTTGATTAATCTCATTGCCGGTCTTTTTATTGGTGGCGGTGGTGGGGTAACGATCTCCTACATTACACCGGGATTGGTGCTCTTTGCGTTGGTGTTTTCGGCCCTGGTGGGGCTTCTATCGGGGGTAAGACCTGCGATCAAAGCGGCGAACCTTAGCTCTCTGGATGCAATTCGCAGTGAATAGTGGCGGATAAAGTCAGATTATAATAATGAAATAAAAAGTATCATTGACTGTAGCTGAAGTGCTTAAGTGTGTGAAGGATTTATCAACTAAAACAATATAAAACTGAAAAAGAGAAGGAGTAACCATGAATTATTTAAACTTACTAATTAATCCTGTGAAATTTTTTAAACAAGCTGCTGAAAAAGAAAAACAGTCACTGTTAATCCCGATTTTAATTATTGCTATCATCGGGGGGTTAACCGGCGTGATTGCCGCAAACACGGCGAGCAGCATGGAGCTTCCCGCTGATCAAATGGGAATGATTAAGACGATCAGTATTGTCACAGCGGTTATTTTCACAATAATCGGCGTGTCGGTTGGCATGGTGGTCAAGGCTGCCATTTTTAACCTGGTGTTAAAAAAAATGGGTGGGGAAGGTTCTTTTAAAACCGCCTTTTATGTGGTGGGGCTTAACTATTTCCCCAAGATTTTCCAGAGTGTTCTCAACATTTTCTTTCAAAAACCGGTTGACATAACCAAGGTTTATGAAATGGACTGGATCGCTTTTTTGGGCGGGATCATCAATGTCTTTAATATCTGGCAGATTGTGTTGACGATCATTGGTCTGGCTATATTTTATGGCGTAAGCTACAAAAAAACGGCCATTCCAGTGATCGGACTAGAAGTCGTCGCAGCAGGACTGAGCCTGGGGTTATCACTGATCAGCCTTAATTCTGTAGCTGGATTACAACCCACGGCAATCAGCTAGAAAAACAGGGGGAAAAGGATGGGAATCGGTATTGATCTAGGCGGCTCGGCCATCAAAGGCGGGATCGTAGATAATCGGGGAGTGATTCAGGAAGAACGAAATAAAAAAACCCGAACGCATATGGGTTATGATCAGGTACTAGACGACCTAGGGTTATTAATTAAAGAACTGCATCAGCTCTCGCCAGAAGAAACGGTGGTGGGAATCGGTATTCCGGGAATCCTGTCACCGGATGGCGGAACCATTGTTTCCTGTCCCAACCTTAACTGGGAAAACCAGCCATTAAAAAAAGACCTCGAAACCAGGCTTGGGCTTGAAATACGGCTGGTTAATGACGCAACCGCCGCCTGTATTGCCGAAGCAGCTTTTGGCAGCACCCTGGGGAAAAAAAATTCGGTGATGCTGACCCTTGGTACCGGTGTTGGCGGTGGGATGATCATCAATGATCGGGTCATATTTGGTGCTCATGGCGTGGCATCGGAAGTGGGTCATATGATCATGGAAGAAAATTTTTATAACTGCAATTGTGGGAAAAATGGTTGCCTGGAGACCTTTGCTTCGGCAACAGCACTGATCCGGTATTGTCAGAAACAATTGGATGATGGCATGGATTCAACCTTAAGAAATATGAATAGCTTTGATGCTAGAGAAATTTTCGGGGCGGCCAAAGCTGGCGATGCCTTGGCGTTGGCCGCGGTTAATCGTCTGGCCCGATATTTGGGCTGGGCCATTGCGAATATTAATGATCTTATCGATCCGGAAGTATTTACCATCGGCGGCGGTTTATCGGGTGCCGGAGACTTTTTACTGGGTAAAATAATTGCTGAGACAAAAAGTCGTTTAACCTACCCTGCATATGCAATACCAGAAATTGTGTTAGCCAGATTTAGAAATGAGGCGGGTATGATTGGGGCCGCTCATCTTAGTCGTTTCATTTAAGGCAATTTGTTTTTCGGTGAATAAAAAAGTGTGAAATGATTGAATTTTTAAAAAAAATCATTGAAATAAAAGTAAGAATGATTATAATAGAATTAAGTCATATTATGATAAAGGAGAAATGCAATGCAAAAATTTGAATGTGATATCTGTGGTTATGTATATGACCCGGAAGTAGGTGATCCAGATAACGGGGTAGCAGCAGGAACTGCTTTTTCTGATATTCCAGAAGATTGGGTCTGTCCAGAATGTGGCGTTGATAAAAGTGCTTTTTCGGAAGTTTAATCAAAGTTAAGTAAATTAAAAGTAAGCGAAGCGACACGTTCAAAAGTGGCTTCATAAGTGTAAAATTTAAACCAAATCTGGTTTAAATTTTACACTTTTTTTTATTGCACGGTATTCTCTTAAAGATCGGACATTCCATACAGAAAAATACCTAAAATAGCAATATAGTACCTATTATTTGATGCCGATATGTTATACTCTTAACTATAGAAGGTGTTTATACGATTACATTTGTTATACAAAGGGGGGAGAACGTTGAAAGAAGTGTTTAGTAGCGTCAGGTGCGGAAGCGCATCCAGCCGGGCGCATTTAATCCAACTAGTGGATAAAGAAATCATTATCAAAATATTAGATGCGTTTACCAATGTTACAGGATTAACTGCTAACATCGTCGATGTTGAAGGGCACTCCATCTTTTCTAAAAAAGATGCCCAGAAAAATTGCGAATTTTGCCATATGATTTGGAAAATGGAAAAGCAAAAGGGAATCAGGCGATGTGTTGGGGCCTATGCCCGGGCTGGAAAACAGGCCGCTATTTTTGATGAACCCTATATTTTTCGTTGTCCGGCGGGATTGATCGAGTGGGCAGCACCAATTATTTTTGATGAAGAACATCTGGGTACCATTATTTGTGGACAGGTATTGATGTGGGAACCGGAAGAGTTTTTTTGGATTGAGTTAGAAGAAATGAACCGTTTTTTAACCGATGATTTTACAGCTTTGTTTGAAGCTGCGAAAAAACTCCAGGTCGTATCAGGAGAAAAGGTTCAGGGGGCAGCATCGCTGCTCCATGTCATTGCCAACTACATTATTAAAACAGGTGGAGAAAGTTTGCACCATAAAAAAGAAATTGAATTGCAACAACTGTTATTAAATGAGGAAATTCAAACCCGCAAGAATTTGGAAGAAAAGCTCAATAGTCAGAGCCTTAGTTTTTTTCTGGAAAAAGAAAAAGCATTAATCGGAAAAATTAAGCTTAGCGACCTGGAGGAGTGTCGGAAGCTCTTTAAGGTCATGTTAGCTGATATTTTCTCCAGCGAAGAGGAAAAGCTTTTGACCATGAAAGGCCGCGTTTACGAATTAGTGGTGGTCATGTCCCGGGCCTGTGTAGAAGCTGGGGTTGATATTGAAAAGTCAATGGGATTTAATGCCAATTTATTACAAGAACTGAATAATTGCTATAGTATCCGGGAAATTAATATTGTTGCCAATTCTCTGCTGGAACGGTATTTGGATGAAATTCATCATCACAGCAAATCAAAAAATCGGGCCGCTGTTGAAGGGATCAAAGGATTTATTCGAAATAACTATGCCAAAAATAACTCCTTGGAAGAAATTGCAGATTCAGTCTATCTCAGTCCTTTTTATGTCAGTCGAATCTTTAAAGAAAGCCAAAATATGACGGTCATGGACTATGTTACCAAGGTAAAACTGGATGAGGCAAAAAAAATGCTCAGTAATCCCCGTTATAAAATTGAAGAAATTGCGATGTCTCTGGGTTATAGCGATGGCTCATATTTTTCCAAGGTCTTTCGTCGTAATGAAGGAATGACACCGACACAATTCAGACAAAATCTATAAAAGGAGAATCACAGTGGATGGATATATAAAAGAAATTCAAGAAGGTTTAATTGAAGGGGATGCAGAAGTGGTCAAAAACTTAACGGAGCAGGCCCTGAATATGGGAATTTCGGCAGATGTGATCATGGCGAATGCCCTTATTCCGATGATGGAAGAAATTGGCAATGAGTTTAGAAACGGGAATATATTTATTCCGGAGGTATTGATGTCTTCCCGGGCGATGCACGCAAGTTTATATGTTTTAAAGCCACTGATTGTTGAATCCAAAATCAAACGAAAAAAAGGGTTGGTTATCATTGGAACTGTTGCCGGAGATCTTCATGATATTGGCAAGAATATGGTGTCAATGACGCTTCAGGGCGATGGTTATGAGGTTATTGACCTGGGAATTGACGTGCCAGCCTCATCATTTGTATCGGCGATTCTGAGATATAAGCCGGATGTTCTCGCGATGTCGGCACTTTTAACGACGACAATTGGTGAGATGAGGTATGTGACGCAATCGATTGTTAACGAAGGTATCAGAGATCGGATTAAAATAGTTGTCGGTGGCGGACCGGTTACTCAGGATTATGTGGAAGAGATTGGGGCAAATGGCTATGGAAAAGATGTTTTCGGAGCAATCGATATTGTCAATAAATTATTGGGAAATAAAGTAGGGTATTTCAATGTGTGATAAAAAGAACGAGTTATTAAACGGTAGACCACCGATTATTCTATTTACCGGCTTTCTCGGTTCGGGTAAAACAACGATGCTGCTAAAGACCATTGAAATGCTGGCTGCGGCAGATAAAAAATGTGCCATCATTATTAACGAAATTGGTGATGTGGGAATTGATAATCGGCAGATGCGAATGCTTGGCTATGACGTGCTGGATTTATTTGGTGGCTGTGTTTGTTGCACCATGAAGGTGACCCTGGAAGTGACCATTAATCATTTGCTGGAGAAGTATGAGGATCTGGACTATATCCTATTTGAACCCTCAGGTATGGCCAACCCATCTTCGATGTATCCGACGATTACTAATTGCGGCTATCATGAGGATGAGATACAGAATATCTTTATTTTTGATCCGACCCGGATTGTTTTATATCAAAAACGTCTGAACCAGCTCTTGAACGATTCGATCAGTCTGGCGAAATGCGTGGTGATTAACAAGATCGATCAGGTGAATGAGGAGGAGATTGGTGCAGTGGTAGAGATGATAATGGCGATTAAGCCCGGGATTAGAACATTCAAAATGAACATCAATAATGAGTTGAGCCGGGAATTTAAACAATTTTTTTAGAAAGCAGGGAAGAGATATGTATCAGGATGAATTTTTGCCGGTGGTTTTTAACGTCCGGCTTTCATCGAATCAGGCTTTGCCAGTCGAAAAATGGCGGTCACGGATTTATGATGTACTACATTTATATGTTGACCAGATTTGTAAAAACGAAGAGCACATGATCGGACATATTAAGGCACTGGCGCAGATTGATGAGCATGATTTTATTAAGTATAGCTGTGTCAGTAGTAACAATGTGATTAACAGTAAGTTTCATGGAGAGCACAAAGAAGTCTTTAATATAAATATGATTGTGAACTCGCTGGTATCGAATATCAGCGAAAATGAAAGCCGTGTTTTTCTTGAACGGTCATGTAGATCCTTAGAAAAGCGAGATTCGATTATCAGTATCACAATTGAGAACACACAAGAACGACCAGTAAGTCATCATCACCATGATCATGGCGATGGTGATGATTGCCCAATCTGTAATAGTCACCACCATAACTAATAAACCTGAATGATTTGCATAATTGATGTTATTTACAATAAAAAACATCAATTATGCTTATTTTATGCCGCAAATAAAACTAAAAAGCAATATAGTACCAAATTTTACAAAAAACGTCTAATGACGAAGAGTGAAAACAAGCGTATGATAAGAATATAAAATGAATTTTAGAAATCCTGCAGGTACTAAAATTTAAATCGAACTCAAGGAGGGGTAAATTAGTTCTTTCGAGACTATAAAAAATGATGATCGATTATAAAGCGTTAATCTGTTGCATAGAAAATCTTGATGGTGATAAGATCGTAGAAATAATAGATGATTTCGTCGCTTCTAATCCAACAAGGGATGAAGGGATCGACGTGATGAAAGTTTGTCAGATGGGTACTGAAAAAGTTGGCGTTTTGTATGAAAGAGGAGAATATTTCGTCAGTGATTTATTAGTTGCAGGAGCACTTTTAGAAGAAATAAAAGAAAAATTGCAACCGATTATTGGTGAGGATATCAGGAGTTTTAAGTCTGGCCGCATTACCCTTGGATCGGTATTTGGAGATGTACCTGAACCAGGAGAGATTGTTTTAGCTAAAATTGTACAACTGGCTGGCTTCACAGTCATTAAATCCAGAGCAAAAGTCTCATAAAAGGGGAATTAATTTAAAATTAGGAGGAAAAAATGGTAAAGAAGTTTGATCAATTAGCAATTAAAAACTTAGACGATTTTGTATACGGGGCTTGCCCCAATCCGGTAACAACTAAAAGTGGCATGGTTATTGGTGGTGGTATTGTTTATCCCGAAATTAACTTCACCTTACCAGGCATGGATGTTGATGATTCAACCTTGCCTAAAGCGGTAGGTATTTATACGGATATCATCGACGGGGTATTGAAACGGGCAGCAGAATTATATTCTGAAGGCGTTTTGGTTGAGTTTGAATTACTGCCGGAATTTACCCATTTTCCTAAATATGGTATTGAAGTTAATCGTGTTTTGCAAAATGGAATGAAAGAAGCAGCTGAAAAATATGGCTTAAAATCCGCCCTTCGAACCACCCCTAATGATTTAAGAGAGTTTGACCGTCCGCCAGTTATGCGTAGTGGACAATACTGGGAAACCATGCTGGAATTGTTCGAACAATGTGCCAAAGACGGGACTGACTTCTTCTCAATTGAATCAACCGGTGGAAAAGAAGTTCATGATGATGCTCTGGTAAAAGCAGATATTCGAATCGCTGTTTTTGCCCTTGGTATACTTGCTTGTAATGATATGGAATTCTTATGGAAACATATTGTCGACATTTCAGAAAAACATGGAAGCTTTGCAGCTGGGGATTCGGGTTGTGGATTTGCTAATACCGCCATGGTCCTTGCAGAAAAAGGCTTTATCCCTCATGTGTTTGCTGCCGTGATTCGAGTAGCGGCTGTTCCACGAGCTTTGGTAGCCTTTGAACAGGGTGCAGTTGGTCCAGACAAAGACTGCGCCTATGAAGGACCTTACATCAAAGCCATCACCGGTTGTCCCATCGCTATGGAAGGTAAAAGCGCAGCAGGTGCCCATTTAAGCCCAGTCGGAAATATTTCTGCAGCACTAGCAGACACCTGGAGTAATGAGTCTATTCAGCAGATCAGATTGTTGTCTGACATGGCACCGATTGTTGCAATTGAACAACTTATCTATGATGTCCGTCTGATGAATGCAGCCACAAAAAATGGACAACAATTAATGTTCCGGGATTTATTGGTTCAATCGGATTCCCCGCTGGATGTTCAAGCCTATGTGTTACGACCAGATGTGGTATTACGAATCAGTACCGAGTTAGTAAAAGAACAGAATCATTTCTTAAAAACGCGATTAGCGGCGAAGTTAACGGTTGCCGAGCTTAAAAAAGCGATCGTTGAAGGAAAAGTAAAAAGTGACAAGCGTGATATGAAGTGGCTTGATAAAATGGAAAAACAAATCGACAGTATTCCTGACGATCCTGATGAATTCTACAATCAAATGAAATCGGTACTTAACATGGATAAATTCATCCCGAGTGAATACGGCTTATAATTCTTTTGCTAAAACAAATAATTCAAATTGTGTGAAAATGATTAAAAAATCGAAATGTGAAATTTAGGAGGATTAATATGGCAACTTTACAAGAAGTATCCCAATGTGTTTTGGAAGGTGATTTAGATAACATAAAAGTACTGGTTCAAGCACTTATTGATGATGGCACAGAACCAATTGTAATAATTAATGAGGGCCTGATTGCCGGCATGAACATTGTCGCACCATTATTTAAAAGTGGTGAAATGTTTGTTCCCGAAGTCATGGAATCAGCCGATACCATGAACGAAGGCATGAAACTGGTAAAACCCTTGATAATGGACGGTGACATTCCCAGTAAAGGAAAGATGATCATTGGAACCGTTAATGGTGATTTACATGATATCGGCAAGAATCTTTTAATCATGATGGTCGAAAGCCGCGGCTATACTGTTATCGATCTTGGTGTTGATGTTAAGGAAGAAGATTTCTCGGCCGCCATTAAAAAACACAATCCTGATATTGTTGGGATGTCATCAATGTTAACAACGACAATGATGAAGATGGAATCAACCATTGCGCAAATTAAAAAAGATGGACTCCGGGATAAAATTAAAATTATCATTGGTGGCGCTCCGGTAACCCAGGAATTTGCAAATGATATAGGTGCTGATGGTTATTCAATGGATGCATCCACAGCAGTTGAACTGTGTGACCGGATGATGAGCAGTCCGGAAGAATTAAGCGCATAATAATAGGAGGAGACAACAATCATGCTGACAATTGTAGGTGAATTAATCAATACGAGTCGACCCGCTGTAAAAGAAGCCGCTAATAATCGGGATAAAGATCTGATCATTGATCTTGCCGTCCGTCAGGCCAAGGCCGGAGCTACATATATTGATGTAAACTGTGGGAATATGATCAATAATGAAGATGAAATCATGGAATGGCTGGTAAATACGGTCCAAAGTGCTGTTGAAATACCCCTATGTATCGACAGTCCAAGCGCTTCAGCACTGGGCATCGGCTTAAGTCTCTGTAAGTATGGTCGACCCATGATCAATTCCATATCGGATGAAGAGGAACGATATGATGCTGTAGCACCGCTAATTGGTAAATACGATGCGAAAATTGTGGTGCTCTGCATGGACAGTACAGGGATGCCTGTAACATCAGAAGATCGCATGAAGGTTGTTCATAAACTCCATGAGAAACTGACTCAGGAAGGGGTTAAGGAAGACGATATGTATTTTGATCCCCTGGTAAAACCGATCAGCAGTGTGACGACCGCTGGGGTCGAAGTATTAGAAACCATCAAAAAAACGAAAATGGAATATCCGAACGTACATTTCATGTGTGGACTCAGTAATATTTCGTATGGTCTCCCGAATCGAGCGATTCTTAATCGGCTCTTCGTTGTTCAGACCATGACACTGGGGATGGATGGCTATGTTCTGGATCCAACGAACGACAAAACCATGGCCGATATTATCACCGCTAAAGCGTTGCTGGGTATGGATAATTACTGCGGCGGCTACATTAAAGCCCATCGAAAAGGCCTACTTGGCTAGAATTTAATATCTGAGATTTACTCCAATCGAATCCTATCAAAAAAAGTCGGCCTAACTGCCGGCTTTTTTTAATGGGATAAAAGATGGTAATTCGATCAATAAGCGGATTTAAAGAAATGATTTACCTAAAAAATCAAAATTTCGATGAGTTTTAACATTAAATTTTTCGAAATTGTGATAAAATAGAAAAAAGTATGTGAGGTGACGTTTATGATCAAGCGATTTTCAGTAATTTATATTGGCTCTATCCGGTGTGAACTAATCGTGGGACAGCGGGGAAAAGGGTGCATTAAAATATTAGATCGAGCCATGTTTCCCATTAATTTCGGTAGTCAGAGTTTTACAAAGGGTGAGATTTCATTTAAATCTGTTTATGCATTATGTCAAACGATTAATGCCTATATCGAAATGTCTAAAACTTATGGCGTTGAATCGATAAAAATATTTGGTACAACAGCGCTTCGTGAAGCGAGGAATCGGCTTTATATCCTCGAGCAGATTAAAATTAATACCGGCGGCTATGAGGTTGAAATTCTCGATAAGGAAGAAGAAACGCATCTTATTTATCGTCACATGGTGTTAAAGTGTGATCCGGAATTTGACATTATCAATGAGACCAAAGCGGACCAGATGCTGGCATCAATTTCTAGTGGGAATGTGTCGGTGGCGCTGTTAAAAAATGGTATTATTGACTATCATCAGACCGCCCAGTTGGGTTATCTCAAAATGAAGGAAATCCTTAAGTCCATTGAAGAAAATTCGGAGCGATTCGAAACCCTGCTCATGGAGTTTATCTCCATCAATACCCAGGACTTTGTTGAAAATATCAGAAAGCGTCAGATTAAAAGGCTCTTCGTATCCTCCCATGAAGTCGATGTAATTGCACAACTTTGTGGTTACACCGAGCGTCAGGACTACTACCGTGTAAATGCCAAAGAATTTGGCGAGTTATGCCAAACAGCTGGCGATCTGACCGTTAATCAATTATTGAAGAAGTATCCGCTCTTGGATCAAAATGAGGCTGAAACCCTGAATCATACGCTGATGCTTTATCTAAAACTGTTGGCAGAAACGGGGGTGGATACGTTTATACTGATTCCGATGGTCATTGGGGATGCCTATTTAGACTTTCAATTTCAAATTACTAAAAGACAGCAACTTATTGAATGGATTGAAGCGGGCAGTTATCTATCGGCAAAAACCATCGGTAAAAAATATCACACCAGTCACAAGCATTCGGAGTTTGTCGAAAAAATCAGCTTAAAGATTTTTGACTCCTTAAAGAAATACCATCAACTTGGAAAAAGGGAACGCCAGCTTTTATCGATGCTTTGTTATCTCATGGAAGTGGGGAGTTTCATCGACCATAAGAATTTTTGGGTTCAGAGCCGGTATATTATTGAAACGACTGATATCATCGGGGTTACTGAGGAAGAGAAAGCCGTAATGGGAATGGTGGCAGAGGCGGTTAAGACAAATTTCATCAAAGAAGAAGAAAAAATGCATTCAAATGATGAAAAAGAGCAGTTGCTGGTTGCTAAACTGGCGGCAATTCTCAAACTGGCCATTGCCCTTGATAAAAGTTATCAGCAGAAAATTCAGAATATTTCCTGTCTCGTCAGAGATGAAAAATTAGTGATCAGCTTGACGACCGGGAAAAATTTTCAATTGGAAGAGTATTTTTTTAAGGCAAGCCGAATGACCATGGAAAATGTCTATGGCATTAAACCGATATTAAAGATTAAGAGGGTTGAATCATGAAGAGTAGTTTATTGATAAATCGAGAGATCAGTTGGTTGGATTTTAATTATCGGGTCCTGGAAGAAGCCTATGATAAAGGTAATTTGGTTATGGACCGGCTTAAATTTTTAGCCATTACAGCATCCAATTTGGATGAGTTTTTTATGGTTCGGGTGGCCGGCATCATGGATCAGATTAATGTGGGCTATAACAAAAAAACGGTGGATGGCTTAACCCCCACTGAGCAATTAACAATTCTCAATGGCATCACTCAGGAAATGATGGCCAAACAATATACCTGTTTATCAAAGTCGATCATACCGGAACTGAATCAGAATAATATCTTTTTTTTGAGTTATAATGAGCTGGATGAAGAGGGTAAGGATTTTGCCCTTCATTATTTCAGGCATGAATGTTACCCGGTTTTGACCCCTCAGGCGATTGATAACAGCCGTCCCTTTCCTTTGGTGAAAAACAACCAGGTTTATCTTTGTATTATGCTCCATGATACAGAAGCAAAGGTAAAGGATGAAAAGGATTTTTTGGCCATCCTCGAGATTCCCAAGGTTTTGGATCGGATTATTGCGTTGCCCAGAGCTGAAGATTCCAAAATTCTTAATTATATTTTTGTTGAAGATCTGATCAGTCCCTTTGTCAATGAGCTGTTTACTGGCTATGATGTCAAACAGGTCAGCGAATTTCGAATTACGAGAAATGGTGACTTGGCCATCGATGAGGATGAAGCCGAAGATCTACTGATCGAAATTGAGAAATCCATTCAGCAGCGTAAATGGGGGGCCAGTATCAAACTCGAAGTTACGAAAGACATGAGCAAAAAAATGAAAAAATGGCTCATGAATGAGTTGGAGATTGCTGAAAGTGAGTTGTATGAGCTTAAGGGGAATTTAGATCTGAACTGTTTTATGAAATTTCAGAGCCGTAGTGAATTTAGTGAACTGAGGGAACCACGCTATACTCCGATGATTTCCAATGAATTTTATGGAGCGGCTGATATTTTTGAGGTGATCCGAAAAAAAGACCGCTTGCTCCACCATCCTTACCAGTCTTTTCAAACAGTGGTGGATTTTGTTAAAGCAGCATCGATCGATCCGGATGTGCTGGCCATTAAACAAACACTTTATCGCGTCAGCGGCGATTCTCCTATTATTGAAGCCTTGATCCAGGCGGCTCAATATGGCAAACAGGTAACCGTCCTGGTGGAACTTAAAGCTCGTTTTGATGAAGCCAATAATATTGTTTGGGCAAAAAAATTAGAACAGGCCGGGTGCCACGTGATTTATGGTTTGGTAGGACTAAAAATTCACTGTAAAATGATCTTGGTGGTGAGAAAAGAATCTGATGGGATCAGACGCTATGTGCATCTGGGTACGGGAAACTACAATGATGTGACTGCAGGTCTTTATACTGATATGGGGATGTTTACGGCCAAGGAAAGCTATGGATCTGATGTTTCGACGCTTTTTAATCTGCTCTCCGGATATAGTCACTATGCGCTTTGGAAAAAAATTGAAGTGGCGCCTAAAACCCTGCGAAATGCTTTTTATATTGCCATTGACCGTGAAATTGAGAACATTAAAATGGGTGAAAAAGGAAAGATTATTGCAAAAATGAACTCACTAGTGGACGAAGGCATTATCAATAAGTTGTATGAAGCATCTCAGGCTGGAGTTGAAATTAAACTGATTGTTCGCGGGATGTGTTCGCTTAAGCCGGGCTTGCCGGGGATCAGCGAACAGATTACTGTTTCTAGTATTGTGGGAACCTTTCTGGAACATAGCCGAATTTATTATTTTTACAATCAGGGCAAGGAAGATATTTTTCTTTCGAGTGCTGACTGGATGGAACGAAACTTGAATCGGCGAATCGAAACACTCTTTCCAGTCGAGGAAGAGAGCCTCAAGAAAGAAATCAAACATATATTGGATATTACCTTAAAAGATACCGTTAAAACTCGGTTAATGACCGAAACCGGATCGTACATACGCATTGACAAACGTGGAAAAGAGCTGATCTCCTGCCAGGACTACTTCTGCAATAAAGCAGAGCAAGAATTTGAACAGGCCAGGAATCAAGCAGTTTTATTACAGAATATTGAGGGAGAATAGACGTGGAAAGACGAAATATTGGTGTTATTGACATTGGCTCAAATAGTGTCCATCTGGTGATTGGCGAATACTATAATAATGAATATTTTCAAATTATTGATGATGTAAAGGTGAACGTTCGCTTAAATGACGGACTGGAAGAAACGGGAGAGCTCCAACAGGATCGAATGGACTTTGGCATTGAAACCCTCAGTATGTTTGTTAGCATGTGTAAGGCTTATCATATTAAAAAGGTCATTGCAGTGGCAACGGCAGCGGTTCGAAAAGCAACGAACGGAGCCGAATATGTGGCACGAATCAAGGCCGAAGTGGGACTGGAAGTAACCATCATCCCCGGCGAGGTTGAGGCCTCCATGGATTATCTGGGGACGATCAATACACTGGACATTAAGGATGCTCTGCTCATGGACATCGGCGGTGGCAGCACTGAGTTTGTTCTCATTAAAGGTCGAAAAAAAGTGGATACCGTCAGTCTGCCCTTCGGGTCCATTGATTTGGCTGAAAAATTTGATTTGACAGATGAGGTTACAGATAAAAAACTTAAGGCTTTGGATGAATTTTTAAAAGAAGCTTTCAACGAGATGCCAATACTGAAAAAAGCCGCTGGTCTGCCAGTGATCGGCGTGGGCGGAACCATTCGCAATGTTGGTCGGATTCATCGTAGCTTTGTTGATTATCCACTAGAAATCGCCCATAACTATCGGATGAAATCAAATGACGTGAAACGGATCTGTGAAATGGCCGCCGGCATGAATTTAGCGGAGCGGTCGAATCTCAAAGGTTTGTCAAAAGGCCGGATCGATATTTTTGTGGGTTCCAGCCATACCCTGGAACGGGTTATGAAACACATCGATTCACCCGAATTGATTATCAGTAATGCCGGTTTGCGGGACGGCATTATCTATGATTACTTTGGTTATAACGAAGACAATCTGGTTTATGATATTTTTGAACTGTCGCTGGTTAATATTATGCTTAACTTTAATGTAAACATTCCCCATGCGTATCATGTTCTTAAACTCGCAGAAAATCTGTTTGAGCAGCTAAAACCGCTACATAACATTAAAGGGGATGTGCGTAAAATGATCCGCGCCAGTGCGATGCTCCATGATGTGGGGATTAAGCTACAATTTGGAAACCATCATGAACATAGTTTTTATATTATCTTAAACTCAGGTCTTTTGGGGATTGAGCAAAAAGAATTACTGATGAGTGCGTTTATTGCCCTCAATCATCGCACCAATAAAAAAATTCAGATTTCGGAAAAATACTTCGGATTGCTTCAGGATAATGAGCGGCATCTCATTGATCAGCTGAGTCTATTTCTGCAGATATCCGAGTATCTGGATCGCAGCATGGATGGGGTAGTAAAAGACGTGAATTGTGTTATTATGGAAAAAGAAGTCCAGCTTAATGTACTGACAACCGGTCATTCGGTATTTGATAACATGATTGTCAATGAATGTGGTAAGAAATTTAAGCGAGTGTTTAACAAAACGTTGACGATTAATAATAAGGTCATTATTTCCAAACGATAAAAAAGCCACCAATTATTCCGAGTGAAGAATTGGTGGCTTTTTTTATCAGATTGCTATTTATTACGATGGCTTTTACCTAGATAAGCTTCTTTGATGCTTTCGTCAGCCAAAAGTTCTTTACCGGAACCTTCTTTCGTGATTTTTCCAGTTTCCAGTACATAGGCGTAATCGGCTACTCGCAGCGCCATATTGGCATTTTGTTCGATTAAGAGAATCGTCATACCTTCTTTATTCAAGGTTTCGATGATATCAAAAATACCTTGAACAATCAGCGGAGCAAGTCCCAGCGAAGGTTCATCCATCATTAGTAGTTTTGGCCGACTCATCATCGCTCGCCCAACTGCCAGCATTTGCTGCTCGCCACCAGATAAGGTTCCGGCGTGTTGCCAGGAACGTTCTTCCAACCGGGGAAACAAACCGTAGATTCTCTGGATATCCTCATCCAAATTGTCTTTGCGCATATAAGCACCAATTTTTAAATTTTCCAGAACTGTCAGATCGGGGAATACATGTCGGCCTTCCGGTACCAGGGTGATGCCTTTATCGACAACTTTTGTAGTGTCCAGACCCAGAAGTTCGTCACCGTGATAGGTAATACTCCCAGCCTTTGATTTAACCAGATTGACGATGGCACGGAGGGTGGTACTTTTTCCAGCACCGTTCGCTCCAATCAGTGTTACAATTTTACCTTCCGGCACTTCCAGATCAATGCCTTTTACCGCTTCAATTCCGCCATAAGCGACTTGCAAATTACTAATCTTCAACATCGGCGTCTACCCCCAAGTATGCTTCAATAACCTTTGGATCATTTTGAACCTCGTCAGGCGTTCCTTTAGCGATGGTACAGCCAAAATCCAAGACATAGATATGATCAGAAATTTCCATAACCAGATCCATATGATGCTCAATCATAAAAATGGTCAGATCAAAATCAGTTTTCAATTTAAAAATCAGGGCCGTCAATTCGTCTGTTTCCTGAGGGTTCATCCCCGCAGCTGGTTCATCTAAAAGAAGCAGTTGCGGTTTGGTTGCTAGGGCCCGGGCGATTTCCAGATGCCGTTGTTGTCCATAGGGCAGGGAAGAGGCTTTTTCGTTTTTCAGATCGACGAGTCCCAGTCGCTCCAGTAAGAATTCACAATCGGCCTTAGCCTGACGTTCGCCCTTTTTTGCTTTCGGTGCTCTGAGTATCGCGGAAAGAAAGCTATAATTCGCATTGACGTGGGTAGCCACCAGGACGTTTTCAAGAACGGTGAGTTCTTTAAACAACCGGATATTCTGAAAGGTTCGGGCAATGCCCAGGCCAGCTATTTTATCGGGCTTTTTACCGGTTATATCAATCTCGGCGACGTTGTCAGTTTTATCTGTTGGGGTAAAAAAAACCTTCCCATTGGTGGGGGTATAAACACCGGTGATAACATTAAAAGCGGTGGTTTTACCGGCGCCATTGGGTCCGATCAAAGCGGCCAATTCGCCTTTTTTGATATCAATGTTTAAGTCATTGACGGCGACTACACCACCAAATTGCATGATGACATTTTCTGTTCTTAGAAGACTCATTAATTGCCACCTCCTTCAGTTGAGGTCTTTTTTTTGCTTAGTTTTTTCTTGATAGTCCGGTATTTCTCTGCAATGAAATCCCAGGTGAGCTCATTGGTACCCATTAAGCCCTTTCGGTAGAAGAGGACGATGACCATCAGTAAGAATGAGAAGACAACCATTCTTAGCCCCGGTCTGAAGATGGGCAGATCCAGGCCGAAGGCCATCGGTTCATCCAGAAAACGCAGAGCTTCCTGACCCAAGGTGACGACAAAGCTGGCAATGATGGTTCCAGAGATACTACCCATGCCACCAAGAACAATGATTAGCAAAAAGTTATATGTCAGGATAAAATAAAATTGTTTGGGGTCAACCGTTCCCAGTAGAGCAGCAAATAATCCGCCGCCGATGCCGGTGAAAAACGCACCAATCAGAAATGAGGTCATCTTTGTTTTAAAGAGTGCTACGCCCATCGCTTCGGCAGCTATTTCGTCTTCACGGATGGATTTAAATGCCCGCCCGTAGGTTGAGTTAATCAGCAGGATCGTTGCAATGATGATAATGATCGCAATCCCATAAGTCCACCAGAGACTACTGATGGTCGGAATGCTCTTAATGCCCAGTGCACCATTCGTGATGGATTGGGTATTGGTGAATACGATTCGGATAATTTCAGAAAAACCAAGGGTAGCAATGGCCAGGTAATCTCCTCGGAGTCGCAAGCAAGGTGAGCCAATGAAAAAGGCCGCTACAGCCGAAGCCAGGCCACCCAGAATCAAAGCGACAATAAAGGGTAATTCAATATTGGCTAGAAATGGTACCATCGGCTCAAGATAAAAAATTGCTGCTCGCGACTCGATGGGAACGGTAAAGACCGCTACAGTATAGGCGCCAATGGCCATAAAACCGGCCTGTCCCAATGAAAATTGTCCGGTAAAACCGTTGACCAGATTCATCGCTAAACTGACGATGACATAAATCGCGCATAAATTAAGTAACCGCCGCACATAGGAATCAACAAAATTGTCGGCTAAACCGATCCCAATTAGCAGCACCACCAAAAAGACGGCTGTTTTCCAGTGAAGTTTTAAGTAGGCACCGATGTTGTTTTGAGTTTCTTTCATTTCTGGTACCTCCCCTAAACCTTTTCCACATGTTTCTTACCAAGAAGACCATTGGGAAGAAACAGTAGAATAATTATCAAGATGACAAATGCGATGGCGTCCCGGTAACCAGTAAGCGCTGGAAAAAAGGCGACCATCAGAACCTCGGAAAAGCCCAGGATCAGACCGCCAAGCACGGCCCCCTTGACGTTGCCGATGCCACCAATGACGGCAGCAATAAAGCATTTAAGTCCAGGGACAACACCCATGAGGGGTAACACCGATGGGTATTTCATACACCATAGAATAGCGCCGACCGCAGCAAGGGCAGAGCCGATTGCAAAGGTTGAAGAAATAACCCCATTGATCTTAATTCCCATGAGTTTGGCGGTGTCATAATCAACAGCCACAGCCCGCATGGCCATGCCAACTTTCGTTTTATTAATGATAAAAAGTAGTGCAGACATCAGGACAAACGCGACAATTGGAATAACGATAGAAACCGGCTGAAAGGACAAACCACCGATAAAAAAAGGTGTTGTCATTAATGGGAATTCAGGAAAAGCCTGTGGCTTTCCAGAAAACAGGTAGGTGGCAACATTTTCAAGTAAAAATGAAACCCCGATTGCTGAAATCAAAAGTGATGTTTTGGGTGCTTCCCGCAGAGGGCGATAGGCGACCCGCTCGATGGTGACTCCCAGTAACATGGTTAAACCAATCGTGATAATAAACGTGACATACCAGGGAAGAACAAAAACTGCAATCCCAAAATATGTGAAATAGGCAGCCATCATAAAGATATCGCCATGGGCAAAGTTGATCAGTCTCAGGATACCATAAACCATGGTATAGCCTATGGCAATTAAGGCATACAAACTTCCCACTGATAAACCATTGATAAGTTGCTGTAAGAATGTTTCCATTGTCATTCCAACGACCATAATTAAAACCTCGTTATATCATTTAATTTAAATTGAGGGTATCTGATAACAAATACCCTCAATGTTTGTTCCGTGTGAAAAGGGCGCGCAGCAGAAATATCGTTCTGTTTCGATAGTACGCGCCTTTGCGTAGATAAAGAGAGTCATGGTAGCCATGCTCTCCTTATGATTATTGTGTGGTAGCGATTAGTCGATTGTTACAGAATCAAGGTAGGTGAAGATACCATCTTTAACAGTTTTGATGATCGCTTCGTTTTTAGTTGCATCACCGTTTTCGTCAATGGTAATCATCCCGGTAGCGCCTTCAAAGTCTGCTGTTTTAGCTAAGGCGTCACGAATCGCAACAGGATCAGCAGATCCGGCACGTTCGATGGCATCCAGAGTCATCATGTATCCATCATAGCCAAGCGCTGTTACAGCGGCAATATTATCACGGTCCGGATAGGTCTTTTTATATTCAGCAACAAATGTTTTTCCTGCTTCAGTCAGTGGGTTGGTATCGTCGAAGAAGGTTGACATAACAGCGCCTTCAACATCAGCACCACCAACGGTAATAAATTCATTTGTTTCCCAGGTATCACCACCGATAAATGGCGCAGTGATGCCTAACGCACGGGCTTGTTTGATGATCAATGCCGATTCGGTGAAGTTACCAGGGGCAAAAATAACATCAGGGTTTGAAGCTTTGATATTTGTTAAGATGCCATTGAAGTCCTGGTCGTTGGTGTTATAGTTACCAGTTGCCACGATGGCATTGGGATCACCACTTAATTGAACAAATGAATCGGTGAAAAATTTAGCCAAACCGACAGAATAGTCATTGGATACTTCCTGGATGATGGCAACTTTTTTAGCGTTTAGATTTTTGTACGCATAGTTAGCCATGACAGTCCCCTGGAAAGGATCAAGGAAACATACGCGGAAATAGTAATCATTTCCGGCGGTTACCTGTGGATTGGTAGCTGAAAGTGCTACAGCAGGTATCTGGTTGGTTTTAACAACATCCCCAGCAGCGATGGAGAGTGAAGAACCCCAGGAACCCAGGATTGCAACAACCTTGTCTTTTTCAATTAATCGGGCGGCGGCAGTGGTCGCTTCGGCTTTG
Source organism: Acetobacterium sp. K1/6 (assembly GCF_034438075.1). Lineage (NCBI taxonomy): Bacteria > Bacillati > Bacillota > Clostridia > Eubacteriales > Eubacteriaceae > Acetobacterium > Acetobacterium sp. K1/6. The sequence goes on from NZ_JAXQGA010000002.1 coordinate 25,761, forward strand.
TCTGATTTGTTATCAGCAATGACCAGCTCAACTTTTTTGCCCAATACTTCGGGACGTAATTGGTTAGCCAATTCAACCCCTTCAACTTCCAATTCTCCACCGGCAGCATTTGCACCAGTTAAGGGTTCGAACACGCCAATTTTAATGACGTCACTATCCTCTGAAGAAGTGGTTGTTCCTCCTGAACAACCAGCGGCCATGGTGACAACCAAGGCAAGAGACAACAACACGGATAAAGTTTTTTTCATGGTAAAGTCCTCCTTTTTCTTTTTTCCTAATTTTTACCTGTGGCTATTATACCAAAGGTTACACTTTTATTGCAAGTTTATATTAAGAAATGTTTGAAGGATACGGACACTTGTTTTAATCACGCTGATTCCAGAATCCTGCGTGAGTCGCATCAGCACGCTAACGTGATGAATTAAAGCGTGGTCTTTTTTCCTGGCAAGAGTCCGTAATTAGATGACACCGTCACATTGATCGTGTTTATCGATGATAAAGCAAATTTAAATGTGAGTACCAGTCCACATCAATCAAAGATAGACCCTCTCGGGTCATCCGGAAAACCCAGTTGTTTTTTATCGTTCCGGGTTCGTTCATCCGGGTATCACTACCATATCCACACACATCTTGAATCGGTAGGATCACTAAATTAGCGGCGCTCTGAAAAAGCGTGCGAATAAAGGCTCGACAGGAAGGGCTGTGGTGGCCGCCGATCTGCCATTGATTTTCCCAGGCGTCGGTATAACCACAATAATCAAAGGCATATTGCCGGTTTTTTGGAAAATAGTCAAAAAATGTGCCCAGCAGGGTATTGTTATCATGGGTACCTGAGTAGGCAACCGTGTTAGTGGTATAATTGTGCGGTAGATGGATATTATTATCATCATCAATAAAAGCAAACTCCATAATTCGCATGCCGGGAAATCCGGTATCATCTAACAGCTTGACCAGGTCATGGTCCTGCAAACCAAGGTCCTCGGCAATAATTCCGGGATTGGGAAAGGACATCTTCAGCTGACTAAAAAAATCCATCGCTGGGCCGGGAACCCAACGACCATTTCGGGCTGTTTTTTCACGTGCTGGTACCGACCAATAAGCAGAAAAGCCGCGGAAGTGATCAATTCGGACCTTGTCAAAGCTAGTTAGCGCTTTTTTTATCCGTAGCATCCACCAGGCATAGTGGTCTTTTTTCATCACATCCCAGCGATACAATGGATTGCCCCAAAGCTGACCGTCTTTGCAAAAATAGTCCGGTGGGACGCCAGCGACTTCAGTGGGACAGCCCCTTTTATCGAGGAGAAAAAGTTCAGGATGACACCATACATCAGCACTGGTATGGGCGACATAAATCGGCATGTCGCCGATGATTTGGATACCCCTGGTATTGGCGTAGGTCTTAAGTGTCGACCATTGTCGGTCATAAGCATATTGCAGAAAGTTTTGAAAACTGATTTCTTCATGATAGCGATGTCGGGCCAAAGCAAGGGCGTCGGGTGTGCGTCTGACCAGATCCTGATTATTCCACTTGGTCCAGTCTTCTTCTAAGAAATGCTGGGAAAGAACCGTGTACAGAGAAAAATCTGGAAGCCAGTCTTGATTGGCATCACTGTAGTCTTGGATGTCTTTTTTTAATTGGTCAGATAATCGTGTATAGGCAAGTTTGAAGATAGTTTGACGATTGCGAATGAGGTTGGGATAATAAATAGAATAGGGTGGGTCGGCAGAGCGGCTTGCGCTCAGCTCATTCGCGGTTAATAAATCCCAATCCGATAAAAGCTCCAAATCGATCAAAAAGGGATTTCCGGCAAAAGCCGAGGTGCTTTTATAAGGCGAGAAACAGGCGTCCACAGGACCGACCGGCAGAATTTGCCAATAGGTACAGCCCATTGCCTGGAGGCGGTCGATAAAGCTGCGGGCCTCTTGCCCCAGAGTTCCGATGCCGTAGTCGCCGGGTAAGGCCGAAACTGGCATCAGAACACCGCTGGAACGCGATTTTAATGACATATTATCCCTCTTGTTCTCTAGAATCAGTACGATGATCTAAGATGGACTGTAGATCTTCCGGGGAAAAGGAATATTTTTCTTTACAGAAATCACAATTGACTTCAATATCCTCCTGGTCGGAGATCATCTCGATAAGATCGTTCTTTCCAATGGATGTCAGTGCTTTGGTGATCCGTTGACGGGAACAATCGCAGATAAAACGGGTAATCTCAGTTTTAGAAACCTTTAAACTAAGGTCTTTAAATAAATCGTCCATGATGGCTTCCAGCGTTTTTCCTTCATCCAGAAGTTTGGTCAAGGAAGGTGTATCAGACAGAGCCTCTTCGAGGGCATCGATGACCTCATCATCAGTGTTTGGCATTAATTGAATAATAAATCCACCCGCTTGCCGGACGGTGCCATCGTCGTTTAATAAAACACCTAAAGAAACCGAGGTGGGAATCTGTTCAGATTGGGCATAGTAATAGGTTAGATCTTCGGCAAGCTCACCACTGACCAGCGGCGAATAACCAACATAGGGCTCTTTGAGGCCGATATCTTTTAAAATGTTCAAGGTGCCTTCGCCAATAGCTTCGGATACAGGCATGGACGCTTCAAGGGTATCTAAAAGGTCGTTGACATAGGGATAACCCTTCACATTGCCTTTAGCATCGGCAGTCACCAGTAAGCCGCTTATGGGGCCATCGCCGGCGATTTTTAAGGTGATCAGTTCATCGGCATTTTTCATCATCGAACCCATCAGAGAACCAGCGGTGAGCAATCGGCCCAGCGCCTTTGTAACCACTGGGCTGGTTTGGTGAAGTCTCCGGGCTGTTTCGGCGAGCCCCCCTGTTGTTGCCGCAAAGACCCGAATCTGTCCGTTTCCTGCGGTGGCTTTTAATACATAGTCCGGCATAGTTTACCTCTTTATTTTTTATTTGAAGATGTTATTTATGATAGGTTTCCCCACGGATTATTTTAAATGAGCGGTAAATCTGTTCCAGAAGCATCACCCGAAACAACTGATGGGGAAAGGTCATTTTGGAAAAAGAGCATTTCCATTGTGAGCGATTGGTGATCGCCGGGGAAAGTCCGATAGACCCTCCGATAACAAAGGTGATTTGACTTTTTCCCTGGATCCCAAAGTTTTCAATTTTTTTAGCAAAAGATAACGAATCGAGTTGATCGGCCTGTATTTCCAGGGTGGCCAGAATTTCCTCGTCCTTTAAATAGGAAAGAATTCGGCTACCCTCTATTTCCACCGCCCTTCGCCTCTGCGCTTCACTGGCATTTTCCGGAATTTTTTCATCTTTAACTTCAATGATTTCCAGACGGCAATAGCCATTCAAACGCTTTGCATATTCCAAGATGGCCAGGGTTAAAAATTTTTCTTTAATTCTCCCAACAGCGATAATACGAATATTCATCTCACTTAGAGAGTGTAAACAACAAGAATACTAAGAATAAGCGCAGCGACTAAAACCAGTGCGCCAATACGGTAGATGGGGTTTTTTTTGTGCATGGGTTCCTCCTTTATCTTAAAAAATTTAAATTTAAGATTGAAATTTTGTCTATTCTAGTTTACAATAGATGAGGTACAAATGCAAGCTATAACGGGGTGTGGCTCAGCTTGGTAGAGCGCATGGTTCGGGATCATGAGGCCGGAGGTTCGAATCCTCTCACTCCGACCAGTTTTTGCATAATAGGACAATCGCTTCGCGGTTGTCTTTTTGTTTGTCGTTCGTTTTGATCGCATTCTTTTAGTTGTTAGCATTATCATTAATGATATTCTCATAAATCGCATGTGTAGCCTTGCAGAAATCACTAGGACTTAGTTTTAGCTGCAGCCCGACTTTGCCGCCGCTGATATAGATTTTATCAAGGTTTTTAGCGGTCGTATCGATGACGGTTTTAAACTGCTTTTTCATACCGATGGCGGTACATCCGCCCCGGACATAGCCAGTGATTGTGGTCAGGTCCTTTAAGTGAATCATCGCAACTGATTTTTCGGCAACTGATTTTGCCGCTTTTTTGAGATCCAATTCTTTGTCGATGGGAATGACAAAGACAAAATAATTCTTGCTTTTTGCTTCCGTTACCAAGGTCTTGTAGACCAGTTCATAGGGTAAATCTAACAGGTCCGCAGTCTGCAGGCCGTCCACAAATTCATTGCACGCATAGAACTGGTGCTGGTAATCGATTTTTAATTTATCCAGAATGCGCATCGCATTGGTTTTACTCTCTTGTTGTTTCGCCAATTTTCGGGTTCTCCTTTAAGACTTATTTAAGTGAGACGTGTTTAGCTGATTACGAAATCTAAGGATGCTTAGCGACCCCAGAAATCTTCTTCGTTTTGACTATTTTATCAGAGATTATTCTTTTTTGCTTCTATAATTTAATGACTCCTAATGATTGAATCGGGCTATTCGATTTAAGAACAGCACAGTCTCATTAGTTAACGCGTTGGCAATCAAAAATAAAGAGCGTCAGATGTTTACAGCCGACGCTCTTTATTTAACGGTGGTCAAGTGAGGTACTCTTTGAAGAGAGGTACTCTTTAGATTAGTTAGAAAACGCAATTACTATCTCATCTTAGCTAATAGATCTAAAATTTCTGCGATTCCTTTCTTACCAAAAATGACTTCTTGATCGTTTATAATCATGCAAGGAACACTCATGATTTGATACTGATTTTTTAAATCGGGGTAATGCATCAGATCAAAAACACCCGCTGTCACATTAGTATTTTCTAATGCGATTCGACCTGCAGCCATGACAAGATCGGGGCACATGGTACAAGATAATGAAACGATAATCTTCAAATCAACGGGATGACGAATGGACTTGATTCGCTCAAGGATGGTTTGATCAATGGCTTGTCCCGGCCCAGCAGCGTTATATAGTGTGACAATAAATGAATTAAACTCATGACCGCCGGGAACGCCATGAAATTCGAAGCCGGTGAACTGATTTTGATCATTGAAGAAACGAATGGCCGGATAAATCAGTTCGTCTGTGATGTCTTCTTTTTTTATTACTTCACCGTTTATTTGGGGTGTCAGCGATAAAATTTCTGCAGCAAACGCCTCAATTTCTTTTGAAATTAGCTGATCATCGATATAGAATTTAAGCCAAACAGGTTTTTCGAATTTATCAAAAAGTGGCATCAGTTGATGCTTCATTTCTTCTGTAATAAACCCGGTTGCCTGATTGTTGACATGATTTTTCGCTTCCGATTGAATTGGCTGTACGCTTCGTTTCTTTACGTCTTTTTTTTCGAGCTTCAGTTTCTCATACATCAGAGCAATGTGTTTTTCCAAAGAAGTGGCGGCAATAGCTCCATCCGAAACGGCGGTTACAACTTGTCGCAGATTCTTAATGCAAACATCGCCGGCGCCATAAACACCATCAATGTTTGTCTTCTTATTGATATCGGTGATAACATAGCCAAACTCGTCCAATTCTACCTTATCCTTTACTAATTGGGTTGCTGGTGCGTAACCGGCAAAAACGAAAATGCCAAAACCATCGCCGTTTTCCGGCTTGTAATCCCACTCTTTTCCAGTATTTCGATTAATAAATCGGGCTCCTTTTAATTTTTCATCACCATAAGCTTCAGTTATTTCGGTATTAAAATGCACTTCCATATCTTTCCGAGCTAATACCTCATCAGCAATGCTTTTAGCACAGGTAAACTCAGGTTCCCTCACAATCATTCTGACTTTTTTGGCATATTTGGTTAAGAACATACCTTCCTCTGCGGCTGCAAAGCCGCCACCTAAAACAAAAACATCTTTTCCAGTGAAAAACTCTCCATCACAGGTCGCACAATAGGCGACGCCGCGACCCTGGTATTCTTGCTCACCGGTAAAACCGATTTTTCTGGGGTTTGCTCCGGTAGCTAAAATAACCCCCAATGCTTCAAAGCTACCTTTATCCGTTTTTATCGACTTGATCGGCTGATCTAATGATAATTCATTCACCTCGGCGATGAGAAAATCGGCCCCAAAATTCTCAGCTTGAATACGCATCGATTCAGTCATTTTTTTACCATCAGTTTGAATTAAACCGGGATAGTTGACTACTTCTGAAGTAATTGTAATCTGCCCGCCAATTTTTTCTTTTTCGATCACTAATACTCGGTATTGTGCCCGGGCGGCATAAATAGCTGCTGACAGTCCAGCTGGTCCACCTCCAACCACAATCACATCATATAATTTTTCCATTTGATTGCTCTCTTTCTTAACAGATTATTACTACTGCGATTTTCTCAGTTAAATGATTGTATTTAAAAAGGATGTCGCAAATTACAACATCCTTTTAACGTCCACTTGTATTGCAATATTTTAAGGGCGTACTAGATTAAACCTACCAGATCAAGACTTGGCTTTAAGGTTTCTGCTCCTGGTGTCCATTTTGCCGGGCAAACCTGGTCGCCGTGTTCGGCCACAAATTGTGAAGCCTGTACACGTCTAAATAGTTCATCGGCATTTCGACCAACATTGCCTGCAAGTACTTCATAGGCGACAATTTTTCCTTCGGGATTAATAATAAAGCTCCCGCGCTCAGCCAGTCCAACTTCTTCGATCATCACATCAAAATCTCGGGCAATCACACCGGTTGGATCAGCTAACATCGGGTACTTGATTTTTTGAATGGTTTTTGATGCGTCATGCCATGCTTTATGAACAAAATGCGTGTCGCAGGAAACCGAATAGATTTCGCATCCGATTTTTTTGAATTCTTCATATTTGTTGGCTAAATCTTCGAGCTCGGTAGGGCAAACAAAGGTAAAATCGGCTGGATAGAAAAAGAAGACCGACCATTTCCCTAAGATATCTTCTTTCTTCACTTCTTTGAATTCATTTTCCGCAAAGGCTTGAACAGTAAAATCCGCAACTTCTTTTCCGATTAATGACATAATAAAATCCTCCTGTTAATTGTATTGATTACGCAATTGCTTGTGTTTAGTTATGTGTGTCTAACTTGATATTATATTAGCACAAATGTAGTTGTAATGCAAGAGTAAATTATAATAATTCCAATATAAAATTCATTTTAATCTGACTTGCAAAAATGACTCGATAAAACTGGTTGATAGATAGTAAGTCAACAATTATCTAAGCATTGACTAAGGATGTCTTATTATTACAGCAGTGTTTTTAAAATCCTTTTTTTTGTATTCACTTCTCAGGTTTATAGAGGCATAAAGCGGGTATCTAGGAAGCAATGATTGTTTTTGATAATTGAGACGACTTAAATTTCTAAAACGATTATTGACAAAAAAATTAAGAGTTGAGGTGAATCGTATGAATAAGAGAATGAAAGCAGGGATTGGTTTAATCCTGTTAATAGGTACTTTGGTTATTAATAGTCTGGGTGCATTCGGATTTTTTAATGGATTAACACAAAAAGATGTTTCAGATCAATACGCAACGTTGATTACCCCGGCACCATTTACGTTTAGTATCTGGAGTGTCATTTATATATTGTTGATTGCAGCTGCGGTGGTAATGATCATCAAGAGTAAGGAACCCTACTATGAAAAAACAATCGATGGCATCAGTTATCTATTTTGGTTTTCAAGTATTTTAAATATGCTCTGGATCATTTGCTTTTCTTTTACCTTTATTGGACTATCAGTAATTGTGATTTTAGCTTTTTCCATTACACTGAGCCTGATTCTCAAAGAGATAACAAAAATTCAAACGGGTAATCATTGGCTCATACCAGCAGCTTTTGGCATGTATACCGGATGGCTTCTGATTGCAAGCGTCGTCAATACAGCAGCCTGGCTGGTGAAGATCCAGTGGCAAGGCTTTGGCATTTTACCTGAATATTGGGGGATCATTATGATCATGGTTGCGGTAGCGCTGACGGTGGTGGTTACACTAACCACTACAAATGCACTCGTTCCAATTCCCGTGGCATGGGGTTATTTCGGAATTTATCAGTCATTAATGGCGATGAACGGGGGGCAGGGAACGCATCAATTCCTGGCGATATCAACCCTGGTGGGAATGGTTTGTCTGGTTGTGATGGCAGGGATTCAGTTTTATTCGAATCGTTATCGAGTGATGCCGGAAGTGCACCTGAATTTAAGGTGATACCTTCTATAAAAACAGCCGAGCGAAAGCATGCTTTCGTCCGGCTGTTTTTTTAAAAGGGTGATGTTATAATTTTAATACACTAAAAGAATCAAACCTCTTTAACGGCGGTAAGTGGTTGCTCCTGCTTTTTTTGCATTGCCGGTTTTCTAAAGAGCAGATAAAGAAGGACGGCAATCATTAAAATTGCGACAATGGTACCAAAGCCAAAGCCGTTACCAGTGAAAAATAAACCGACTTGATAGACAATCAGAGAAATCACATAAGCAAATACAGTTTGATAGCCGACGGCGATCAACGTCCATTTGGCATTTCCCATTTCACGATGGATGGCGCCAATGGCAGCAAAACAAGGTGCACAAAGCAGATTAAAGATCAGGAAAGAAAAGGCGGCTAGCTGGCTGAGGGATAATTGCAGCATTGGCCAGAGCTCGGCACCATCTTCAGCAACTTCGGCAAAGCCAAATAATACACCAAAGGTACTAACGACAGTTTCCTTGGCAATCAGGCCGGTAATGGTTGCGACTGTGAATTCCCAACTGCCAAACCCAAGCGGTGTAAAGATCGGAGCGATGATCATGCCAATGGAAGCGAGGATGGAGTCTCCGGTATCCACCATTTCCAGTGCCCAGTTAAATGAACTAAGAAACCAGATTGCAATACTGGCGACAAAAATAACAGTTCCGGCTTTTTTGATAAAGGATTTGCCGCGTTCCCACATATGAATCAAAACACCTTTAACGCCCGGAACATGGTAAATCGGCAACTCCATAATAAAGGGAGCGGGATCGCCGGAGAATCCGCGGGTTTTCTTTAAAATGATACCAGAGATAATAATTGCTGCAACACCGATAAAATAAGCTGATGGTGCAACCCATACTGATCCAGGGAAGAGTGCACCAGCGATTAGAGCAATAATGGGTAATTTTGCTGAACAGGGAATAAAAGAGGTGGTCATAATCGTCATTTTGCGATCCCGTTCGTTCTCAATGGTTCGTGAGGCCATGATACCAGGAACACTGCAGCCAGTGCCAATGAGTAATGGGATAAACGATTTTCCGGAAAGTCCGAATTTTCGAAAAACCCGATCCATGATAAAAGCAACTCGGGCCATGTAACCACAATCTTCCAGAATAGCAAGAAAAAGAAAAAGAACAAACATTTGCGGTACAAATCCAAGGACGGCACCAACCCCGCCAATAATGCCATCAAGAATAAGGGAGTTTAACCAATCCGCAGTGCCAATTGACAAAAGAAAGCCTTCAACTCCCGGAGGAATGATTTCACCGAAAAGAACATCATTGGTCCAATCGGTAGCCCAGGCACCAACTGTCGAGACGGAGACATAATACATCAGAAACATAATTCCGGCAAAAATGGGAAGGGCAAGGAACCGATTTGTGACGATCCGATCAATCTTGTCAGAGGTGGTCATGCCAGTGCTGGCTTTCTTCTTTATTGTGTCTGAAACAATCCGACCAATGGCCTGATAACGTTCAAAGGTAATGAGGCTCTCACTATCGTCGTCCATGCTTTCTTCACACGCTTCAGTGAGGGCGGTTATCTTTTTAAGCGCAGAATCTGGCAGGTTTAGTTGTTCAATCGCTTTCTCATCCCGTTCAAAGAGTTTGATTGCATAGAAATCGGCATGCTCCACCGGCTTGCTCTCAAGGATTGTAGATTCAATCTGCTTAAGCGTTTTTGAAACCTCGGTCGAAAAGAGCTGAAGTGGTGTTGGCTTTTGCTTTGCTTTGGCAAGGGCGATGGCTTTTTGCGCAACTTCGACACATCCTTCGCTTTTAACGGCAGAAGTCTCGATGACCTCACAGCCCAACCGCTTAGCGAGGGCTTTAAGATTGATAACGTCCCCTTTTTTTCGGATGATGTCGGTCATGTTCAAGGCTAGAATCATAGGGATTCCCATTTCCAGTAGTTGGGTGGTCAAGTATAAATTACGCTCAATATTGCTGCTGTCAACAATATTGATAATGGCATCAGGTTTTTCATTGAGTAAATAATTTCTAGAAATAACTTCTTCCAGCGTATAGGGGGACAGGGAGTAAATTCCCGGTAAATCAACGATTTCGACATCGCTGTGGTTTTTAAGCTTTCCGGACTTCTTTTCTACGGTCACTCCTGGCCAGTTTCCGACATACTGGGAACTGCCGGTGAGGGCATTAAACATGGTTGTTTTACCGCAGTTGGGGTTTCCAACTAATGCTATTTTTAGATTCATAGGTTCTCCTTTTAATTGGTAGTTCTAACTAACAGTTTAGCTAAAAAATTGACAGCCAATGCTGCCGATGTGTACAGATTCTCTGCAGGATTATGCAAGCGAAAAAACAGTTGGATTTTAGATAACCTCAATTAACTCGGCATCCCGTTTTCGAATGCTCAATTCATAACCCAGTACAGTTATTTCGATGGGATCTCCCAGTGGAGCAACCTTGCGAACGAAGATATTAACTCCTTTTGTAATACCCATGTCCATGATTCGACGCTTAATCGGTCCTTGACCATGTAGTTTGACCACTGTGGTAGACTCACCACACTTCACTGATTTTAGTGTTTTCATGTTTTTCTCCTTAAATGATGATCCGGTTGGCCATGCTCTTATCAATGGCAACCCGAGTATCTTTAATATTTAAAATAATATTGCCAGAAAGTTCTGATATAATAGTAACGTCAGCTCCCTCCACAAAACCGAGACGCGCTAAAAATTGATGCGTTGTATCCTTGCCGGTGATTTTCTTAATGGAGTTTTTTTCTCCGGGTGTCGCCATTGATAGTAACATGGTTTTCCTCCTGATTGGTTAAAAATAGTATGCGTTATTTTCTCGGTGAGTTAGCAACTACTAACTCACTGAGAAAAGTCTAACATTATCTGTTTTATTTGTCAATACCTGATAGCAATACGTACTTAAATAATCCTGGCGGGATATTAACAACGGCTTTTGCCGCGATACGTCTATTCCCCAGTAAACATGGGGAATTAGTTAGTTAGAATTAATCCTTTTTATGGTATAATTAAAAAAATTTGTACAGTTCACAAAAGTGTCTGTAGCGAAACTGAAAGGTTATATGCATGATTGAAATATTAAAAAATAAAATGACACCAGAAAGTATTTTAACCTCAGGGTTTGGAGTCGAAAGAGAAGGCCTTCGGGTTACAAAACAGGGGAAACTTGCGATGACTCCGCATCCGCCTATTTTTGGCGATAAATTAAAGAATCCATATATTACCACCGATTTTTCCGAAAGTCAGATTGAACTGGTTACGCCGGTGTTTTTTTCAGTTGATGAAACCTATGATTTTTTGGAAGCGTTAACGGACATTGTGATCGGAGAAATCGGCACAAATAATGAGCTTTTTTGGCCCTACTCCATGCCTTGTCATATTCCTGATGATAAACAAATACCGATTGCCACTTATCAGGGCGAAGAAGGTAAAGAGCCGCGACAATATCGCGAAAGACTGATGGCTAAATATGGAGGAAAGCGACAGCTCATTTCTGGAATCCACTACAACTTTTCGTTTAGCGATGATTTTTTAATAACGATCTGGCAGGAGCTGGGTTCTCGGGAGTCATTTAAAGCGTTCAAAGATCGTATTTATTTAAAGGTTTTGAGAAATTATCTGCGTTATCGCTGGTTGCTTATCTATTTGATGGGATGTACCCCCGGATTACACAATTCATATATAGAAGAATGTCTGCAATGTATGGGAGACTGCGGAAATGAAACCTTTCTCAGCCCTGGCGGAACCTCGGCCCGAAATGGTAATTGCAGCGGATATAAAAACGAGATCGATCTCTACCCGGATTATCGTTCAATCGAGTCGTATATCAAAAGTATTAATGCGTTTGTGGAACGGGGTGACATCTCAGAAGCCAAAGAGTTATATGCGCAGATTCGTTTAAAACCAAGGGATTATCGCAATACTTTAGATTCTTTAGCAAAGGATGGTGTTCAGTACCTGGAAATTCGCACCATCGACCTCAATGTTTTCGATAAATGTGGGATTGCAAAAATCGATCTGGAGTTTTTGAATGTTTTTATGCTTTTTTTATTATTAGAAGGCGAAGAATTTTTTGATACCTGGCAGCAGGAAGCCCTTATCAATGAGGTGACGGTCGCTGAACGTGGGCTGGAACCGGATTTGGAATTGCTCGATCATCGCCATTGGACGCTTAAAACAGCCTGGGCTGAGGATATTTTGGAAAAGGTAGCGGAGATCAATAAATATTTGAATTTAGAACAGGATCAGTGTATTAAAGAAATGCAAAGCCGGGTCAGACAGCCAGAAACGACCTATGCCTACCGCTTGAAATTGTTAATGCAGGAAAACGGTTGTCTTGATGCGAATCTAAAAATCGCTAAAGATTATAAAAGACAGTCAGATGCAGATCACTACCGCCTGAAAGGTTTTGAAAACTGGGAAATGTCAACGCAGGTATTAATAAAAGAAGCCTTGACTCGGGGGATAAAAGTAATTCCCATGGATGCCGCGGACAACATTGTGCGGCTGGAAAAAAATGGCCGCCGAGAATATGTAAAACAAGCGACAAAAACAAGTGTGGATAATTATATCACCCCGTTGCTCATGGAGAATAAAGTGGTCACAAAAAAAATTCTTCAGGAGAATGGACTACCAGTTCCGAATGGGGAAGAATTTTTTTCTTTCGTTGAAGCAAAGAAAAAACTAATCAAATATGTTGGAAGAAACGTTGTGATTAAACCAAAATCCACCAACTTCGGATTGGGAATCAGTATTTTTGATCAGGGCGGAACCCTTGATGAACTATTAAAAGGGGCTCGGATTGCGTTTGAACAGGATAACACGATTCTAATAGAAGACTATTTACCAGGTCTTGAATACCGCTTTTTGACGATGGGAGATGAGGTGGTGGCCGTGCTTCATCGTCGCCCAGCGAATGTGGTTGGCGATGGCGTTTCCTCGATCCAGCAACTGATTGATAAAAAAAATCAACACCCTTACCGGGGCGATGGCCAAACCAGCCCGCTAAAGAAAATTGTGCTGGACGATCAGTCGCTCATGTATCTTAATAAGCAGGGTTTAACCAGTCAATCAATCCCCAAAAGTAATGAAATGATTTTTTTACGCGGAAATTCTAATATCAGCACTGGTGGAGACAGTATCGATTTTACACAGAAAATGCACCCTTATTTTTCAGAGATTGCGTTAAAAGCGGTCAGAGCATTTGGAGCGAAATTCTGTGGCATTGATATTATTTTGGAAGACTATTGCAATCCCGATTCAAGTTTCGGAATTATTGAGTTAAATTTTAATCCAATGATTGTTATGCACGCCTATCCTTTTGAAGGTCAGGAGCGACGACTGGGGTATAACATCTTAAAAACCATTGGTTTGGTAGAATGAGAAAATATATGCTCAAAAAATGATCAAATTTTGCCTTGGTAAGCTAAAATTGCTATAAATTTTTGCGCTTGTGATTATCTTTCCTTTAACCCATTGAATAACGGATACTATTTGGGTATAATGATAGTGGTTACAAATAAATAAAATTTAGGAGGCGTACGAAATGTTTGGTTACATGGGAAAAATTTTACGTGTCAATTTGACGACCAATGAAGTGACAACTGAAGATCTGGATTTTGAGTTGGCAAAAAAATATATTGGTGGTCGTGGTTTAGGAACAAAGCTGTATATGGATGAGGTTGATCCACAGGTTGATCCTTTTGCCGCAGAAAATAAGATTGTCTTTATCAATGGTCCGTTGTCGGGGACAGCGACACCTACCGGTGGTCGGTACATGGTCGTTACAAAATCGCCGCTAACAGGCTGTATTGCTTCTTCAAACTCTGGTGGAGAGTGGGGAGCCTACCTGAAATATGCTGGTTATGATGCGATTATTGTTGAAGGTAAGGCAAGTCTGCCGGTTTACCTTAGTATCGATGAAGATAAGGTAGAAATCTTGCCAGCTCTTGATCTGTGGGGTAAGATGGTTTCTGAAACGAGCGATCTCTTAAAAGAAAAACAGCCTGGGTCCAAAGTCTTAACCATCGGTCCTGCTGGTGAAAAATTGTCTCAGATGGCAGCGATCATGAATGAAAAAGATCGGGCCGCTGGTCGTTCTGGTGTTGGTGCGGTTATGGGTTCAAAGAATTTGAAAGCCATTACTGTTAAAGGGAACTTAAAACCGGAAATTGCGAATCCAGACGGATTAAAAGCAGTTACCAAAGAATGTCGTACCTTATTAAAAGAAAACGGTGTCACCGGTGGTGGTCTACCTACCTATGGAACAGCCGTATTGGTTAATATTATCAATGAACATGGTGTTTATCCAACTAATAACTTCCAGGGCGGTCAGGATCCGGATGCTGAAGCTGTCAGCGGCGAAACCATGACAGAAAAATATCTGATCAAGCGTAATCCTTGTCATCATTGTCCAATTGGTTGTGGCCGTTGGGTTAAAAGCGAACATAGCCCTGATGGAATTGGTGGACCGGAATATGAAACCCTTTGGGTATTTGCCGGCGATCTTGGAATTGACGATATGGATATCGTTATTGATGCCAATTATTGGTGTAATGAAATGGGTCTGGATACCATTTCGGCTGGGGCAACCTTAGCAGCTGCGATGGAATTGTATCAACGTGGTTATATCACTGACGAAATGTTGGATGACGAAGTAATCCTGAAATTTGGCAACGCTGAGTCTGTTATTCACTGGCTCAAAAAAATGGGTAACCGGGAAGGCTTTGGCGATTTATTAGCTCGAGGTTCTTATCGATTAGCTGATTTCTTTGGGGTTCCTGAATATTCCATGTCTGTTAAGAAGCAAGACTTACCAGCTTATGATCCTCGTGGAATCCAGGGAATGGGTCTACAATATGCAACCTCTAACCGTGGCGGATGTCATGTTCGTGGCTACCTGATTTCTCCTGAAATCCTTGGTTTACCAGAAAAATTGGATCGTTTTGAGTTAGCTGGAAAACCAACCTGGGCAAAAATATTCCAGGATCTGACCGCTGTTATTGACTCAACCGGTTTATGTTTATTTACTTCATTTGCACTTGGCGCTAAAGAATATGCTGATATGTTAAATGAAACATTAGGTACCGATTGGACCGCCGATGATGTATTGTTAGCTGGAGAACGGATCTGGAATCTGGAAAAACTCTTCAATTTAGAAGCGGGTATTTCGTCAGAAGAAGATACATTGCCACCGCGTTTTCTGGAAGAAGAAATGCCAGAGGGACCAACCAAAGGTTGGGTTCATAAACTGGATGAATTACTTCCACTTTACTATAAAGAACGTGGTTGGGATGAAGATGGTATTCCTACGGAAGAACGTCTTGAAAAATTAGGTTTATTATAAAATAAATTTAAGGGACGATCGATGATCGTCCCTTTCGTTTTAGGAGGAAATATGGCAATCAAGATTAAATTATTTGCTAACTTTCGCGAGGGCCGGGGAAAGATTGTAGAAATGGATTATACCCCAGGGATGACCGGACAAGATGTTATTGACAGTTTGGGTATTACCGCCCCGGAAATTGCAGCACTTATTGTCGATGGGGTTGATGGAAAGGTTGATGCCATGCTCGCTGTTCCCATTAAGGAAGATGGCTATATGGCGATTTTTCCACCAGTTGCTGGTGGTTGATCCTAATCTTAGAAAAGATAAGCCTTGAGTCAACAATGATCTTCAGGGCTTGTTTCTTATCTAAGAATAAGAAAACGATAAAAAAACCAAAACCGGTTGGTTAGTCCGGTTTTGGCTTCAAAGAAAGTGTCCTGATTCATATTATTTCGGTTACAAATAAATAAAATTCAGGGACGTTCAGGGAAAAAAAAGACCACTCCTTTAGGAATGGCCTTTTTTTTCTGCACTAAAAAAATGCAAAATGACAAGAAAAATAATTCTGTCAAGCCCCTTTTCCACAATGGGAGACATAACCGTTTCCGATTATACCCTACGGGTTTAAGTTCATAGCAACAAGCCTTAGAAACTTTAAACTTCGGAGTGATTATATTATACATGATAATAGATGAGAACGCAATAAAAAAAGTCGTTTATTACAAATTTTTGCGACTAAAAGAAAAGGCAGTCGATAAATTTAAAAAATAGTTTAAGGAAACTTCAATATAACTTGACAGATGATTGAAACTGGATTATTTTAGAGTCAAGCTCATATGACAGAGTGTTCATGTGAGCAATGCTGATCGCAAGAGGCGTTTAAAGAAACGGAGGAACCGATGAAAGCAATTGAGATATATGTGTCGGAAATAGGAAATACTGGAAATGGCTGTGGTTCAGGAGCAGACCGGGAAGTATTACGGATACGAACCATTGTCGAGGCGTTAACAAATGAAGGGAAAAATGTACTGAGATATGGTTTGATTGAAAATCCGGAGGTTTTTGCCAGAAATAAAGAAGTCAGTGAAATTGTCTTGAAAAATGGACCAGACGCTCTACCAATCACGGTGGTGGACGGTGAAATTGTAAAAATTGGCACTTATCCATCAAATTTGGATTTAGCCACCTGGTCGGGGATGACCCAAGACGAGTTAGTATTGATGTTGATGAAAGCAAAAATGTCAAATCGTAGTTTTTGTGGAGGCGATTGTTGTTAAGTGCCAAAAAGGGGCGTGAAACACGCCCCATTTAGATTCGTTATTTTTTTAGCAAACTAAATGCGCATCAATAATATGGTTTATTGATGCCGTTTAGTCAGCTCCTGGAATAGTGATTCTAAATCCACATTCTGGTTATTAAGCAAGACCAGCAAATGGTAGATCAGATCCGAGGCTTCGTAGATCAGCTCTGCAGGATCGTTGTTTTTGGCGGCAATAATGGTTTCAGCAGATTCTTCGCCTATTTTTTTACATATTTTATCGACTCCTTTTTCAAACAGGTAGTTGGTATAAGACCCTTCAACCGGGTTTACTTTGCGGTCGGCAATGAGATTGTAAAGCATCGTCAGTACTTCCATATTGCCCAGGTTTGTTTCCGGATTTACAGCCAGGTTACGATAAAAACAGGAAGTATTGCCGGTGTGGCAGGCTGGGCCAGCAGGAATAACTTGAAGTAGCAGCGTGTCGCCGTCGCAGTCATAATCAACTTTTACGACGGTTTGGGTATTGCCGGACGTTTCACCTTTGATCCATAAGCCTTGCCTACTGCGACTGTAAAAGGTGGCTTTTTTAGTATCCAGCGTCAATTTCAATGCTTCTTCGTTCATCCAGGCCATCATCAGTACCTGACGGGTTTCATAATCCTGAACGATGGCAGCAACCAAGCCCGCCTCGTTATATTTTATATTTTCCAAATCCATGGTTTACCTTTCTATACCCGTCTGACAGGTATTTGTTGATCGTGTAAGAAGTTTTTTAAATCAACAATGGGAATTTCTTTATAGTGAAAAACGGATGCCGCCAGCGCTGCATCGGCGCCGATTTTTAATACTGTGGCAAAGTCTTCCATTTTTCCGGCCCCGCCGGAGGCAATAATCGGAATGGTCAGAAGACGGGAGAGTTTCTGGTTGAGCTCCAGATCATAGCCTTTTTTAACCCCATCGGTATCGATGGAGTTGATGCAGATCTCTCCGGCACCCAGATCCTGACCCTGTTTGGCCCATTCAATGGCATCAATGCCAGTGTTTTCCCGGCCGCCTTTAACATAGACATCCCAGGAACCCTTATTGTTGCGCTTGGCGTCGATCGATAAAACCACACATTGAGCCCCAAAACGAAGGGCGGCTTCGCGGATCAGCTGGGGGTTTTTAACGGCCGATGAATTAACCGAAACCTTATCGGCGCCGGCCATCAGCACTTTGCGAAAATCTTCGACCTTGCTGATACCGCCGCCAATGGTAAAGGGGATGCGGATGGCTTCAGCCACTTTTTCAACAATATGAATAAAAATATCGCGATCTTCATAGCTGGCGGTGATATCATAGAAAACCAGTTCGTCGGCGCCCTGGTCGGAGTAGTACCGCCCCAGTTCGACCGGATCGGCGACATCCTGAATATTCTGAAATTTTTTACCTTTTACCACCCGGCCGTGATCCACGTCCAGGCAGGGGATGATCCGTTTAGTCAGCATGATTTGAGCTCCTCTTGCAACAGTTTTTCCAGATCGATGGCTCCTTCATACAGAGCTTTTCCGGTAATGGCGCCGTAAAGCCCCATTTCCTGAAGACGGATCAAGTCTGCTGATTTAGAGATGCCGCCAGAAGCGATGATATCAATTTTTAAATTATCATTGAGAACTTTGAGCATCTCAAAATTAGGACCAGTCATCATGCCGTCTTTTGATATGTCGGTGTAAACCAGCGTTGACAGACCCAGTTTTTCTAAGTTGCTGGCCAGTTCAAGCGCTTCAATGTTGCTGCTTTGCACCCAGCCTTCGGTGCAGACTAAACCATTTTTAGCATCAATGGAAACGCAGACTTTTTCATCATAGAGATCCAGGAGTTTAACAATAAAGTCGAAATCTTTAACGGCCTGGGTACCGATGATGATCCGGGTAACACCGCTGTCGATATAGTCCCTGGCAATTTCCAGTGTTCGAATACCACCGCCAAGTTCCACCGGAATATCTAGAGCGGTAACAATGTCTTTAACCAGTTTTAGATTTTTCGGCTGGCCGTCAAAGGCACCATCCAGATCGACCAGATGCAGATACTGGGCTCCCTTGGACTGCCAATTCAGGGCGACATCCACCGGGTTGTCAAAATAAATGGTTTCAGCATCCTTCTGCCCTTGCATCAGGCGGACGCATTTACCGTTTTTTAAATCGATGGCTGGAAATACAATCATGATATTATCTCCTTAAAGTTTTTTAGTAGTTGGAAGCCCACGTTGGAGCTTTTTTCCGGATGAAACTGCATCCCAATGACGTTGTCCTTGCGAACAATCGCGGGGACCTTGACGCTGTATTCGGCATAGGCGACGACATCATCAAAGTTCTCCGGATTGGCATAGTAGGAATGGACAAAATAGACATAGTCTTTGGTTCCAATGTTTGCGACCAGCGGACTGCTTTGGTTGATCACCAGATTGTTCCAACCCATATGGGGGATTTTTATCCCGGGAGCGTCGAATTTGACGATTTCTCCGGGGATATAGGAGAGTCCGGAAAATTCACCGTCCTCATAGCTTTTATCAAAAAGTAGTTGCATCCCGAGGCAGATTCCCATCAGGAGCTTGCCTTTTTTGACATTGTCATTAAGGGCATCAATGAGATCAAATTTCCTCAGGTTGTCCATGGCGTCGGAGAAAGCTCCAACCCCGGGCAAAATGATGGCATCAGACGCATCCAGGACCTTTTTATCGCGGGTGATGGTGCCGGAAAGGCCGACATCACCGAGTGCGGTATAGACATTTTTTAAATTTCCGACATCGTAGTCGACAATTGCGATCAATGGTTGTCCTCCTGTTATTCTATTATTCCTTTAGTGGATGGAATTTCGGTATTACCCGCTTCGATCGTGCAGGCATCTTTTAGTGTTTGCCCCAGCGATTTA
Source organism: Acetobacterium sp. K1/6 (assembly GCF_034438075.1). Taxonomy (NCBI): domain Bacteria; kingdom Bacillati; phylum Bacillota; class Clostridia; order Eubacteriales; family Eubacteriaceae; genus Acetobacterium; species Acetobacterium sp. K1/6. The sequence continues at coordinate 45,371 of NZ_JAXQGA010000002.1, forward strand.
AAAATCCCCTCCACAATATGGTGGTTATTTTTGCCGTAGAGGGAAGTCACGTGAAGGGTTATTTTACTGTTGCTGGTAAAGGCCTGAAAGAACTCTTCTAACATTTCAGTTTCAAAGTCGCCGATAAACTCCCGGTTGAGGGGGACATCGAAAACGAGGGTGCTGCGGCCGCTGATGTCCACACAGGTGCGGCACAGGGCCTCATCCATGGGGGTGAAGGCAAAGGCATAACGATTGATGCCGGCCTTGTCCCCCAACGCATCATAAAAAGCTTTTCCCAGCAGAATACCAATGTCTTCAATGGCGTGGTGGTTGTCCGCTTCGTCACCGTGGGCAGCGATAGAGAGATCAAATCTTCCGTGTTTGGTGAAGAGCGTCAGCATATGATCAAAAAAACCAACGCCGGTGTTGATCTTGGCTACTCCAGATCCGTCAATATTGAGTGAAAGTGAAATTTCGGTCTCGGTGGTGGACCGGTTTAATGTGCTTTTACGCTTCATTGTACACGACCTCCTTGATAATATCCAGAATCTTTTGGTTTTCCTGGGGTTTTCCGATGGAAAAACGAATACTGCCGGGAGTGGCGTCCGTTTTTATAAAACGTTTGATTAGAATGCTTTGCGCAAGGAGCGCTTCATAGATGGCTTCAGCCCGGTCGGTCTCAAAATAAACAAAATTGGCGCCGGATGGATAAAGGGTCACACCGGGGAAGGTTTTCAGCACACGTATCGCTTTTTGTCGCTCTGCCTTTAAAATTTCCAGATTTTTAAGGATCGCATCGCGGTTTTTCAAGGCGATGACGGCCAATTTCTGGGTCAGAACATTGAGGTTGTAAGGCCCCTTAACCTTGTAAAGAATATCAATAACACCTTTGTTTCCCAGGGCATAGCCGCAGCGGATGCCGGCCAGACCAAAGGCCTTGGAAAAGGTTCGCAGCACCAGCAAGCGGGGGTATTTTTCCAGCAGATCAACACCCGATTCACCGAAGAACTCGATATAGGCTTCGTCCAGGATCACCAGCGAAGGGACCGAATCCAATAGTTTTACAATATCCGCGCGACTAAAAATATAGCCAGTGGGGTTGTTGGGGTTACAGATATAAAGCAGTTTGGCTTGATTTTCTTTTGCGGCCGTAATCATGCCTTCCACATCGGGAATGTGTCCCGGCAGATCGGGCACCATGATATGGCTGGCATTGGCAATGGTGGCCCAGATGTCATACATGGCAAAGGAGGGCGAGTGGGAGACCACCACATCACCGGGATCCACAAAGGCCTGGTTGATCATGGCAATCAGCTCGTCAGAACCGGAGCCACAGACAATGCCTTCGCCCGGGACACCGGTATAGTCGGTGATGGCTTCGATCAGTTCCGGAAAACAAGCCTCCGGGTAGCGGTTTAAATCAGTATTACAGATCTCGTCGCAGAATTTTCGCTTGAGTTGCATGGGAAAGTCATAGGGACTTTCATTGGCATTGACGATGATCTCAAACTGCGGGGCATCGACCTTGTAGGCAATTAATTGCTGGATGTTTTTTCGTATCAGTGATTTCATTAGTCTTCAAACCGCCTTTCAACTGCTTTGGCATGGGCATCCAATCCTTCACAACGGGCAAAGGCGGCAATCTTTGGATAGACTGCTTGCAATGCGGCCTGATCATAGGAGAGAATGCTGGATTTTTTGAGATAGTCATAGACTCCCAGAGGTGAGGAGAATTTGGCTGTGCCGGAAGTCGGCAGGGTGTGGTTAGGTCCGGCAAAATAATCACCCAGAGGTTCTGGAGTGTAAGCGCCCATAAAGATGGCGCCAGCATTCTTTACCTTTTCCAGCGAAGCCATAGGATCTTTGATGAGCAGTTCCAGATGCTCGGGAGCAATCTGGTTGGACAACTCAAAGGCTTCATCGAGATCTTTGACAATAAAGACAAAGCCATAATCATCGACTGATTTTTTGGCGATTTCTTTGCGGCTTAAGTCTTTACTGATCTGGCGGTAGACTTCTTCAATGACTTGTTCTCCCAGTTCGGCTGAGGTGGTCACCAGAATCGGCATCGCCAGTTCGTCGTGTTCGGCCTGAGACAGCAGATCGGCAGCGGCATAAACCGGGTTGGCATTTTCATCGGCAATGATTAGCACCTCGCTGGGTCCGGCAATCATATCAATATCGACCTTGCCAAAAACCTCTTTTTTAGCGGTGGCCACATAAATATTACCGGGCCCAACAATTTTATTAACCGGTTTAATGGTTTCAGTGCCGTAGGCCAGGGCGGCAATCGCCTGAGCCCCGCCAAGTTTATAAATTTCGTGGACACCGGCAATTTTGGCCGCAGCCAGGATCGTGGGGTTGATTTTTCCATCCCGTCCCGGTGGGGTCACCATCACCAGGGACTTTACCCCGGCCACCAGTGCCGGAATGGCATCCATCAGCACGGTCGAGGGGTAGGTGGCTTTGCCGCCGGGGACGTAAAGACCGACCCGCTCAATCGGGGTGATGTGCTGGCCCAGAATGACTCCCGGTTTAGGCGAATAGGTCCAGGTTGTTTCTAACTGTTTTTCGTGAAAATCACGAATGTTTTGGGCCGCCTCCCGGATGATATCCAGAAGTTCGTCAGGAACTGCGGAAAAGGCGGTTTCGATTTCTTCTTCAGTGACCTGCAAGTGGGTGAGGACACAGTGATCAAGGGCCTGGGTGTAATACAAAAGAGCAGCATTGCCATCATTTTTTACCCCTTTAATGATTTCCAGAACAGCGTTGCGAATATCCTCGCGCTCATCTTCGTTGCGTTTTAATATCGTATCAAGATCCATGTCTTGTTTATAGATGATAGTTTTCATTATATTCCTCTCCATTTTTTTAAACAACCAGCTTTTGTCGATAGCTCACTAATAGCTATAACTGGTTTTCAAATGCCTTGATAATGGGATCAATCATATCCCGTTTGGTTTTTAAGCTCACCTGATTGACAATTAGTCGGGAGCTGATCTCGCAGATTTCTGCCAGTACCGACAGCCCGTTTTCTTTTAGGGTATTGCCACTTTCGACAATATCGACAATGCAGTCAGCCAGACCAATCAGCGGAGCCAACTCCACCGAACCGTTGATTTTAATAATATCCACCAGTTGGTTCTTGGCATGAAAATAATCCTTGGCAATGACTGGGTATTTGGTGCCCACAATCATTTTTTTGCCATAGGGGATCGGTTGGTTTTCAAAGCCAGCCACACACATTTTGCATTTGCCGATGTCAAGGTTTAGCATCTCATAAACCTGGGCAGGATGTTCTAACAGCACATCCTTACCAACAATGCCAATATCGGCAGCGCCTTTTTCGACATAGGTAGGAACATCCGGTGATTTCACCAGAAAAAACTCAATCGTCCCGGTAGTGTCAGTAAAAATCAGTTTTCGGCTTTTTTCTGAGTAGTCTAAAAAAACATAACCCAGATCAGATAACAGCTCAATTGCTTTTTTGGCCACACGGCCCTTGGCCAGGGCGAATCGGATCACCATTTACACGACCTCACTTTCTGAACCAATTGTTTTAATTTCTAAGAATGTCCCGTCCATTTCAGAGAAGAGTTTGCCATCCATCAGGAAGTATAGTACGGCATTTTTATAAAGGGCATTTTCTTTAAAAGATGTCACATGTGTTTCTTTCGTTTCGGTCATCAGAAACACTTCAGCGATTGATCCTTTTGTTCGTAATTGCTCCGCCATTTTGTAGGCATCGGATTTTTGCGAATTTTCATAAAAAATCACATCGGTCTTTTGATCATCTCGCGGGAGTAGCTGGTGTTGCTCCATGTAATCAATCACTTTTAGTAGATCAATGGCAAAACCACAGGCCGGACGGGGAATACCGAATTTTTCTGACAGGTTGTTGTAACGTCCGCCGCTGATCACCGGTTCGCCGCAGCTGTTGATATAGCCTTTAAAGTTGATATCGCTGTAATAGTTCATCTGATTGGTGAATCCAAGATCAAAACTGACATAGCCGGCCAGGCCAATGACTTCCAGATGGGCGTAGATTTCAGAAATATTTTTTACAACCTGTTGCATTTTGTCATTGATGCATAGGGCTTTCATTTCTTTTAAGACGGTTTTCGGTTCGCCGTAGAGAAGCGGCAATTTAAGGATGACCGCTTTTTTAGCATCAGGCAAGGCCAGTTTTTCTAAATAACTTGCAATATCGCCAATGTTTTTGTTTTCGATGTATTTAAAGAGGGTTGCCTTTTCTTTGCAGGAGAAGGCCAGGTCATCAAATAAAAAATTAATAAACCCCACATGGCCCAAATCAATGTGGACGTCCTCAATGCCATTTTCAAGCAGTGAGCGAATCGCCAGGGCGATCACTTCGCCGTCGCATTCCGGGCTGTTGTTGCCAAAATATTCGATCCCAATTTGGGTGATTTCTTTCTTAATAATCTCCGGTGATGAAAAATTCCGATAGATATTAGTCTGGTAAGAGAATTTGATGATCTCTTGAGAATTAGGATGATTCATGGCGGCCATTCGGGTGACCGGTAGGGTGGCATCCGGCTTTAGCACAAGAACCTTACCTTGATGATTGACCAGCTTGAAAAGACCGTCGCTGGGAATGGAATCTTCATTGACGTATAGATCATAGGTTTCAAAGGTGGGGGTGGAAATCTGATGATAGCCAAAGGAACGGTAAAGTGACATAAGTTTAGCGTTGATCTGCTGCAGGGCGAAATAATCCTGGTGTTGGATGTTTTCAAAGCCGTCGATGGAATAATTAAAAAGCATATGAACCTCCTTGTTCAATGTTGTGCTTTAATACTGTAGTCTGATAAAGTGATGTATTAATTGTAACATTTATTTATGGTTTGTCAAAGCATTTATGCGGTTTTTTTAATTATTTTATGAATTCGCCATTTAAGCGTATCCACAAAAATAATTTTTGATTCCGTACCCGAAAAATGGTGTCAAATTCAGATGAGAATCGCTTTTTTTATAATACTCAAAATAAAAAGGGTCGGTAATGGATTTTGTTGACAGATTGTATTATAATATATCTATGAATTGAAGGCAAATATACAAAAGAATCATCTTTAGTGAAAATATGGCGATGTGCGTTAAATCAATAACATTAAGACATCAGAAAGTAAGGTGTTCAGAATGCTGAATGAGTTAAATGTTTTTTCAGAAGAGAATTTGATAACGATGGCGGTGATTTTAACCATTGTTTTTTTTAGTTTGGTTGGTGGCGCAGGCTATCACTTTACAAAAATGAAAAAAAGGCGTGAAGAATGGCAACAAACTGAAAAAATGTATCTGGGTATTTTTAACCAGGTTACTGATAGTGTCATTATTGTTGATAATGAAGGGATTATATTCATGGCGAATGATACGTTTTTAAATTATCAGGGAAAACCAGCAGATAAAATTATTGGCAAAAGCATCCAGCGTATTCCGATGGATTATGTTTTTGAAGAGGAACGGGATGAACTGAATAAGGCGATTGCGCAAAAGGGTGTTTATGAAAGAGATATCAAATTTTTTCATAAAAGCGGCGAAGTGATCCCGATTCATCTGGTCTTTAAACCGCTAAAAATGCGTGACAAAAAAGGGCGCGAAAAGAGCTATATGATTATAACGGGCAAAGATTTAAAAAAGGCCAATGAGAAGGATACATATATCAGCCAGCAAAAAGAAGAACTCCTGGAAATTCAACGTCTTGCCCATTTGGGTTACTGGGAAATGAATTATTTAACAAAAAAAATTTACTGGTCAAGGGAACTTTATAGTATACTGGGTTATGAAGAAGGGGAAGTTGAACCTAATCTTGACATCATTTATTGGATGGCCTATGAGGATGATCAAAACCGCGTTTGGAAAGCATTCCTGCGGGCATTTCAAGCTCAGGAGAAGGTTGATACTCATTATCGCATAAAAAATAATCGCGGAGAAATTCGGGACATTTACTTAAGAGTACGACATTACTTTACAAAAGATAATGAACATCAGCGAACAATTGGGATTCTCCAGGATGTCACAAAACAGGTTGATTTGCGAGAAGAATTGAATGCCCAGCTTGTTTTTACAGATAAGGTTCTAAATAATAGCCGGCTTTTGTTTATTGAATTCAATAATGCTTTTGAAGTCCTCAGTATTAATCATGTGGTCCATCAATTAAGCGGAATAAATTATGATGAGGTTGAAGATAAGAACTTACGGGATATTTTTGGGAATCTCAAACGTCTCCATCGAAAATTCGTAAACGAAAACCTGGATTTCAAAAAACCGTTGCCTTTTAAGGATCACAAAGGGAATGTTCACTATATCCAATGGGATCATGCGACGTTTACCAGAAGAGATGGAAAAAATACCAATATTCTGCTTGGAATCGACGTTACCGACACCATTGAAAAGAGAAAAGCTTTGGAAGCGGCTTTTGTCCAAGACCCGATAACCAAACTCCCCAATCGTTATAAATTAGAACAGGTTTTGGGGAATTATTTTAGTAAATGCAAAAATAATTCGGAAAAGCATCTGGCTTTGATTTTTATTCATCTTGAGGGACTTCACGCAGTCGGTGATGCTTTTGGTCAAACGATTGAAGATCAGTTGATCCAATCTTTAAGTGAACAATTATATGATGTTATTGGGAAGTATGGGTTGCTAGTTCGTCGCTACTCGGATCAGTTTGCGCTATTCTATCCCTGTGATTCAAGCATAAAAATAATTCTTGAAATCTGTCAGATGATTACGGACTTACTTAGTAATCCCTTCATTATTGAAGGAAACGCTTTTATTTTAAGAAACCACATTGGTGTTTCCAAATATCCGGATCACGCTACAAATAAAGAAGATTTGATCCGTTTTGGCAGTGCTGCGATGCATGAAGCCCAGCGATTGGATCTGGATTGCTATTTTTATCACGATTCCCTAGGAAAGAAATTAAAAAGTAAAGTAAATGGATATGAACTAAACAACTAAATTTGAGGAGTCATCTATGACCTATAAGTGTGTGGTTTTCGATTTTGACGGTACCCTTGCGGATACTGAGGAGAAAGCCTTTAATATATATAACAGTCTGGCAAAAAAATATAAGTACAGCACAGTCACTATGGAAGAATTACAGCATATCAAAAATCTTCACATCAAAGAGATCAAGGAAATTGTGGATATCCCTTTTTACAAATTCCCCCGGGCAATCCGGGATGGACAAAAGATGATGAGAAAAGAATCAAGCGAAATTCATGCTTTCGCTCCGGATATTCATGATTTTTTTACAGCACTGCGTAAAGAAACCGATCATATTGGGATACTTACCTCCAATATTAAAAAAACCGTTTCTGATTTTTTAATAACCTATGATATTAGTCATGAGATTGAGTTTATCATGTGTTCCGCACTCATGTCCAAGTCAAAAAAAATCAAGAAAGTTCTGCGAAAGCATGACATTAAGCCTGACGAAATGCTTTATATCGGGGATGAGGTTCGTGATATAGAAGCCTGCCAAAAGGCCGGGGTGGATGTGGTTGCTGTTAAATGGGGATACAATTCCCCCTTTGCACTTGAAAAATGTAAGCCCACTTTTATGATTGATACCATATGGGATGTCATTGATATTGTTAGAACAAACAACAAACCTTAAATGAGATTGGCTCGCTAACTAGACGCGTGAAGAAAAAAGCTTTTCTACGCATTTTATGGTGTGATTAAGCGGTATTGGCTGGGGGTTTTTGAGACGAGTACGGAGACATTGAGATCATCATTAATTTCAGCAACAACGGCGGCGATGGCTTCATCATTTGCACCATAAATTACACAATTTAGTGTTGTTTCGTCGACGATAAAAGCACCTACATAATAGTAACCATTAGATACTGTAACAGTAACACCGCTGACATGGCTTAGTAATTTTAGCTTAACGATTTCGATGGCTTCCTGGGTGTCCATGACCTGCTTGCCAGTGGTCACATCATTTAGTCCAATGAGGAGTTCATAGCGGTCAGTGGTTTCCAGATCAATGGTATCGGATTTTTTTTCAGAGGAGGATACACAACCAGCAAGAGTTATGATACAAAGGATAAAAGTGCCTAATAAAAGCAGTTTCTTTTTCAAGACGATTCTCCTAACTATTTTTTTATAATCCATTTTTTAGTGCATGAGTACTCTTTTTATCATAACATAGATTGATAGCAAAAGAAATGCTGATTCAAATGAAAATAACAAGCGTTTCACAATTTAAAAAAAGAGCATCTGTGAAAGGAGACCTTATGACGGGGTTAGCTTTGATGATTGCATTGGTCATTGCAATAAGCTTGATGATTCTGGCCATTTCCCGCTGGGGAGTGCATCCCTTTATAGCAATTATGGGCGTTTCATTAATGCTTGCTTTAATTGTTGGTTTACCGCTTTCGGAGATACCCGGAATTTTAGGATCTGGTTTTGCTGGGATTTTCACAAGCATCGGCATTGTGATCATCCTGGGGACTTTGATTGGGCTGATTCTGGAAAAAACAGGAGCAGCGATTAAATTGGCAGACATGGTGGTAAAAGTAATTGGCCCCAAAAATCCGGAGCTCGCTTTAATGATAATGGGCTGGATTGTGGCAGTGCCAGTTTTTTGCGACAGTGGTTTTGTGATTCTGAATCCAATTCGCAAAGCAATGTGGGCTAAAACAAGAACCTCGTCAGTTGCTATGACAGTGGCTTTGTCAGCAGGACTTTATACTGCGCATGTATTTATTCCACCAACACCGGGCCCCATTGCGGCAGCAGGGTCTCTGGGTGTCTCTAATTACCTGCTAATGGTTATTGCGATGGGCACTCTGGTATCGATACCAACTTTACTTGCAGCTCTGATATTTTCGAAGTACATTGCGAAAAAAGTTAAATCACGCGAAGAGCAGGGTGTTTGGGATTATCAAAAAAGTGTGGCGGAACTGGTTTTAGAGTACGGGGAAATTCCCGGTGGTATGGCATCGCTTTCGCCTATTCTGGTACCGATTATACTGATGACACTTGGTTCGCTTGCCAGTCTGTTAGCGATTGGTGGACTTCCCGGACAAATTATGATTTTTTTAGGAACTCCGATGATTGCCTTGACGGTTGGCTTGCTGTGCGCATTGGGGCTCTTAGTTTCGACGAAAAGGATGTCTGATTTTTACGAACTGACCAATGAAACATTAAAGGTTGTCGGGCCGATTCTTTTTGTAACCGCTGCTGGCGGAGTTTTGGGTAAGGTGATTGTGGCAGCTGGCTTTGTTGATTTTATTCAGGTAAATGCGGGCATTATTTCCCGGGCCGGCATTTTTTTTCCTTTCTTAATTGCGGCGATCTTAAAAACCGCTCAGGGATCTTCAACCGTTGCAATCACGACCACAGCGGGTATTATGGGTGTCTATTCAGATCCGACCTCAATGATGTCTGCTTTAGGTTTGTCAAGTCCGATGGCCGCTGTTTTGGCCGTGCTGGCCATTGGAGCCGGAGGGATGACCGTGTCGCATGCAAATGACAGTTACTTTTGGGTGGTGACTAACTTTAGCAAAATGGAAACCCAGGATGGCTATAAAACACAAACAATAGTGACCTTTATTATGGGGATGACAGCGATGGCCGCGATATTTATATTAGCAAAGATATTATTATAGTTTAAATCCTGATAATATTTAAAAACGGATGTGAATTAAAGGTTTGTGTTACAAATTATGATATAATAGTAAAGTAAATTAGAATTAATACGATAACAGATATAGATGTGTTGCACACATTAATAAATGATAGCGATTAAAATAAGGGAGAAGATTCATAAAAATTATGAATCATCTCAAAGAAAGGTGGAATGAACATGGATATTGCAGCACTTTCGATGGGAATGAGTCAAATGCAGGTCGCCCAACAGGCTAGTGTATCGGTGATGAAGATGGCAATGGAGACGGGGACTGAGCAAATGACCGATATGATGGCAATGGTGGAAACAAGTACCCCAGTTGCTACGACTGCTGGCCCCTCACCTGACCCCAATATTGGACAACTACTGGACATTTCTGTTTAAGAAGAATCCAGCCGGTAGGTGACTGGCTGGATTCTTTTTTTTAGATAAAATGCAAAAAAAAGAATAAGCGGATCTGTAGTCGGGTTGAAAACTATTGCGGATTGTCTAAAAAGCCCTGATTTAAAATCAAAAACAGGGGTATAAATTAGATATAACAAAGAAAGCTGGAGGAAGTAATATGTGTTGTAATAAAAATGAAGATAGCCAATGCTGTATGATGGCACATAAGGATAAAATTATCCCTTGTGCCTTGGTTGCACTTACAATTACCTTTACAATAGTGGGGTTTGTCATCGGTCACCGATTTATGGGTAAAGGCTGCTGTAAAAGTCAGGACGAAGAATAAAATAACAGATCGTCTGGAGTTAGCAATTAGAAAAGACCAAAGCAAACCCGTTGCTTTGGTCTTTTTGTTATAGAATCGTAGTTTCCATTTTAACCGGATATTTTTGTTTAAGGTCTTCAACCTTGCCGATAAAAGCTTTGTTTTGTTTTTCTCTTAATAAGTAATTTCGAGCATTTTCCTTTACTGCATCAAAGGGAATGGTTTGAGCAATCTTACGATCCGTCAGCTTAATAATATGGTAACCAAACTGGGTTTTTACTGGTAGCTCAGTCATTTCATTTATTTCCAGTGCGAAGGCAGCAGTTTCAAATTCTGGAACCATCTGGCCTTTAGAAAAATAGCTTAGATCGCCGCCCTTATCATTAGAAGGGCAAATTGAATATTCTTTTGCTGCTGCTTCAAAGGATTTGCCGGCTTTGATTTCTTCAATAATTGTCGAAGCTTGTTCTTCATTAGGTAAAAGAATGTGGCTGGCTCGAATGCTGTCTGGTGCAATGAACTGGTTTGGGTTTTCATCGTAGAATTTTTGCACTTCTTCATCTGGAATGGTGATATCCATCATGAATTTTGCAATCATATGGGTTTTTAGAAGCTTTTCTTCTGCATCGATGAGCATTTTCTGGAATTCTTCGCTTTCATCAACCTTTGCTTTTTTGCCTTCTAAGTAAAAAAGCTCTTGGGCAATAAGTTCTTCTAGTAATTGACGTCGTCCTTCTTTTGAGGTGAATTGATTTGCCTGTTCCTGAGGTAATTGTTTTATTAAGGCATCTAAATCCGTGGTGTAAATCGTTTTACCATCCACGGTAGCCAACGGTTTTTTTTCCATAATGGTCTCCTTTAAGTCTAAAATAATTTATTATTCTAAAATCATAGCCTTTTAAAGAGGCTTTGTCAACAGACGAAGGAGCGGGGGATATAAATATAATCGATTGAAGCAGTAAAATAGCTGTCTGAAGTTGATCAATGTGATCATCTTTTAAGTCGATAAGCGGCTAAAAAATTAAGTAAAACTTAACGATTCCGAATAAGCATAACCTTTTATTGACAAGATAAGCAACCGGAGCTATACTTATACCAAGTAGTTAGGTAAGTGCTAACTAATAAAAAAGTTGGGTGATAATATGATATGTAAGAAAAATGAACTATATGAGGCTTATCATAAACTGCTTAAACTCAATGCAGCTTTCCATGAAAATGAAACCTGCTTGTGTCAGGCGGAAGATGTAACCTCAAAACAGAAATATTATCTTAAAATCATCGACAAGAATTATCGGGTAACCTTCAGCCAGTTGGCTCAGGAAACAAAGAATTCGAAACCGACGATTACCGAATTGATTAGTAAATTTATTTCCATGGGCTGTGTGTATCGGGAACGTTCGCCAGAGGATGGCAGGGTGTATTTTATCTATCTTACACCAAAGGGACAATCAATTGCCAGATCCGAGGAAAGAACCCAGATTCAAGTTATTGAACGGATTAAAAACAGTCTCACCGAAGATGAGCTGGATCAATTGATCACCTTACTAAACAAAATTCTTTAATAAAAATTAAATTGTTAAAGGATGAGGAGGAAGAAAAATGAACACACTAGAAATTAAAAACGCACCATTAATTCCGATCACAGAAACAGTGATTTATCCAGGGATTTCAAATCGTATTTTTGTAAATGAGGATATTGGAAACAATATCAAAGAATTGATTATCAAGAATAATACCTTGGCCATTGGTCTATCAACAAAAGATTATAAAGGACTCGTTCAATTGACCGCTGATTCGTTTTATCGTATCGGTGTGTTAATGAAATTTGATAATATCCAAAAGTCCGATAATGGTTTTGTTATTGATATCACCACCATCAATCGGGTTAAGGTTCTGGACTTCAGCTTTGAAGAAAAACAGATTAATGCTTCTTATACCATTCAGGAAGATATTCTGGATATCAATGCTGACGAAGAACAGGAAATGATTATGTACATTAAAGGCTTAATGAAAGATTTAAGTCATAATTTTAAGGGTGCTGAGTACTTTGTCAGTATTCTGGAAGGATTACCTTCTTTAGAAGAAATTATGGGTTACACTATTCCCATGATGGGTATTCCTTTAAAAAGCAAACAAGTTCTTCTGGAAATTGATTCAATCAAAGAAAGAACGCTGAGCTTTATTGACTATATCATCCGGGAAAAGGATTCCGTACACCTGCAACTCGAAATTAGTAAAAAATATTCTCAACGTAAGGATAAAACCTATCGTGAAGCGATGCTTCGGGAACAACTTAAGAATATTAAAGCAGAATTAGGTGAACTGGATGAAGAATTAGAAGAAGAAGCCGATTATCGAAAAAGAGTTCTGGATTCAGATATGCCTGCAGACATTAAAAAAATAGCGTTAAAAGAAGTCCGCAAATTTGAAAATTCGCCGCCAAACGGAGGTGAAAGCAATGTGATCATGAATTACCTTGATCTGCTTTTGGAACTCCCTTGGACCAGTGAGAAAAAAGAAATCGATATTGAACACGCCAGACAGGTACTTGAATCCCATCACTTTGGTATTGACGATGTAAAAAAACGAATCATTGAACATTTGGCCGTGATGAAGTTAAAAGAAGACAAACAAGGTTCGATCCTATTGTTAGTGGGACCTCCGGGAACCGGAAAAACCAGTTTGGGTAAGAGCATTGCCGAAGCCCTTGATCGCAAATATGTACGTGCCAGCTTAGGCGGGGTGCGGGATGAAGCCGAGATTCGCGGACATCGCAAGACTTACCTTGGTGCAATGCCGGGACGTATTATTAAAGGCATTGCCAATGCCGAAGCTAAAAATCCGGTTTTCATTTTAGATGAAATTGACAAGATGGGCATGTCTCATCAGGGTGATCCTGGTTCAGCGCTCCTGGAAGTCTTAGATCCTGAGCAAAATTGTACCTTCTCTGATCACTATCTGGAAATTCCCTATGATTTATCCGAGGTATTTTTTATTGCGACAGCCAATGACCTTAGCACGATCCCAGCACCACTTTTGGATCGAGCCGAAATAATTCAGCTGTCAAGCTATACCAACGGTGAAAAGAAACGGATTGCTATTGATCATCTGTTGCCAAGTGTTTTAGATGATCACGGCTTAACCTCTGAGATGCTTCAGATTGAAGAAACAGCTGTTGAAGCGATTGTCGAAAATTACACCGCTGAAGCTGGCGTCCGTGGCCTGACCAAACAACTGGCAAAAATTGCCAGAGTAGTTTCTGAAAAAATCGTTTCGAAAAAAGTTGAACTGCCGTTTATTGTAACAACTCAAAATATCAGCGAAGTATTGGGTAATAAAACCAGACGTCATGAAAAAGCGGGTGAAAATAATAAACCAGGTGTCGTAACCGGAATGGCGTGGACCGCTGTCGGCGGAGAAATTCTCTTTACCGAAGCCAGCCTGATGCCGGGCAGTGGCAAGCTGACCCTAACCGGTCAACTGGGCGATGTCATGAAAGAAAGTGCCACCATTGCGATGAGCCTGATTCGCTCACGATTGGGTGATTTGGCCAATGGATTTGACTATTTTAAAAATGATACCCACATTCATGTCCCATCGGGATCAACTCCAAAAGATGGACCATCTGCCGGGGTGACGCTAACGACGGCTTTGGCATCCTTGATTTTAGGCAAACCGGTTGATTCTAAACTTTCTATGACCGGGGAAATTACCTTAAGCGGTCAGGTACTACCAGTTGGTGGCATTAAAGAAAAGGTTATCGCAGCGCAGCGTAGCGGTATCACTAAAATTTTATTGCCAAAAGACAATGAAAAAGATGTCAGTGATATTCCTGAAGAAGTGCGAAATGCTTTAACCATCATTCATGTTTCAACCATTGAAGAAGTGTTAAGAGAAGCATTGGGAATTGAGCTGCCAGAATGCAAACCGGTTCTTAATCGACCAATAGGCGATTCCAATGTGCAGCTGAGCATGGTTGGTGAATAAAATACTATAGACTAAAGGTGTAGAAACAAGTCCTAAGCAGAACCGGACAGGTTCGTAAGTGTTGTTGCGGCAAAGGTCTGAACCTGCGGGTCAGCAATCACCATCTTTTTTCGCTTGAGGGATGGACACCTGATATGGAAGGTGACGTTTAGCGCAAATCGCTCCATCATTAAGGGAGCTGTCAGATGACAGCTCCCTTTTTTTCTGCTAGGTTTTGTCGACGGTCTTATTTTCTTATGATATAATATTTTCTATGAAAATTAAGATGCTAAATAATGAAACAATTAATAAAATAGCTGCCGGTGAGGTGATTGTCCGGCCCGTGTCAGTAGTAAAGGAATTGGTGGAAAATGCCATTGACGCTGGCGCCAACCAGATTACTGTAATCATTGAAGCGGGTGGAAAAAACCGGATTACAGTTCAGGACAATGGCTGCGGGATTGCCTATAATGAGATTCCGCTGGCCTTTAAACGCCATGCCACGAGTAAGTTATCAACTATCGACGATCTGGAATCGATTGAATCACTGGGGTTTAGAGGCGAAGCATTATCCAGTGTGTCAGCAGTCGCCAAGGTGCAGATTACTACCCGGTTTACGAATGAAGAGGTTGGAAGTTTAACCTTGTTTGAAGGTGGAAAACTCATTAATCAGCGGGTTTGTGCCTATAATCGCGGCACCGAAATCACAGTGAGTGATCTTTTCTACAATACGCCGGCCCGACGAAAACATATGGAAAAGGACAAAAAAGAAGAAATGATCGTTCGGGATCTGTTAGAAAAAATTGCTATTTCCCATCCGGGGGTTCGCTTTCAGCTTAGCTGCAACGGGCGAATTGTGCTTGATACCCCAGGTACCGGAAAGGTGATCGATGTGGTTGCGGGGCTTTATGGGATTGATGTGGCGGCTAATTTGATCGCTCTGAATTATGAAAACAAACCCATGAAGCTGGCGGGTTTTGTGGGAAACCTCAAAACCATGCGAAATCATCGCGACGATCAGGTGTTTTTTATTAATGGACGCTATATTAAAAATAATCGACTGGCTCAGGCATTAGATGAAGCCTATGAGGGCTATAGCATGAAACATCAGCACCCCCTCGGTATTATTTTTATGACGTTACCGGGCCGAATGCTTGACATAAACATCCATCCGGCTAAAACCGAAATAAAAATTCTAAATGAAAGCCTGGTCTGTCTGCTCTTTAAACAGGGGATCAGGGAAACCCTCAGAAATACCAATTTGATCGTTGAACTGGGGACGGTTGATGATCAAACGGAAGAAGCTAAAAAATTCGAAACTGATCGCGTCGGGATAGATACAAAACGTGTTGAGAAACACACACGTGTGCAAAGAAGTTTTCTGGAAGATCAGACCAGCATTGACACTATGGCATCAACTAAAAAAGCGTCCTCGATGGAAGATGACATTGATTTCGTAAAAAAAACGGAAGCACTTGAATATCAGGGTCAATTCAGTCCCCCCAATATCCCAATCAAAAGAGAAGAAGCCGTCTTGCCACGAAATAGTAAGGTAGCGCCTGAAGTCCATAATGATGACAAATTTGATTCGCTTAGGACTCCGAATGCAGATACAAATCTGATCACAAAAGTGAGTCTCGCGGGAGAAGGGCAAGAAATTGATATAGCGCCTCTTGAGACTAAGGACAAAAGGAGGTTAGTCGTCGACAATTCTAATCGTGTTGCCGAAGCGTCGGTTAGTTTTAATAGCGATGTTATCAATCGCGGGACAATTGATCATGATGAGAAAGCGGTGCCAGGATTTAAAAAAGATGTTCAGGACCTGGCAAAAATGAGAATTGTCGGACAGCTGTTTAATGTATATATTCTTCTGGAGGGTGAAAAAGAAATTTATCTTCTTGATCAACATGCGGCCCACGAAGCTTTCTTAACCCAGGAGCTGATGGGAATTTTTAATCGCAATGAAGGTCTTCCCAGTCAGGGGTTGATGACACCGATACCTTTAAAAGTTCGTCCCAAAGATTTAACCCTGATCGAAAATGCGTTGGCTGAGTATCAAAGATTGGGCTATGACTGTGATGTTTTTGGAGATGATACCTTGCTTGTTCGTAGTGTCCCGGTATTATTAGGGGAACCCCAGAGCCCGGACTTATTAAAAGCGATGATTGACGAACATCTTTTTGAAAGTAACGAAAATACTGAGGGCAACACGGTTTTTTCAGAAAAAGTAAAAAATAAAATCATTATGATGGCTTGTAAAGCTGCCATTAAAGGCGGGCAATCTTTGACCCAGGCTGAAATTAGAAAACTTCTTGAAGATTTGAGGCGTCTCAGTAATCCCTATACTTGTCCCCATGGACGCCCTATCATCATGAGATTAAAGGAATATGAATTAATGAAATTATTCAAGCGGGTGGTATAAGATGGAAACAAAAAAACCAAAAATACTCGTCGTGGTAGGACCGACTGCCAGCGGAAAAACCGCATTGGGGGTGGCACTTGCAAAAAAATTGAATGGTGAGATTATTTCTGCGGACTCCATGCAAATCTATAAATATATGAACATTGGTACAGCCAAGGTCACCTTAGAAGAAATGCAGGGGGTACCTCATCATCTGGTAGATTGTGTGTCCCCGGATGAAGAATTCAGTGTCGCAAAATATAAGAAAGCCGCACTGGGTGCCATCGAAGCCATTCTTTCAAAAGGAAAGCTTCCTATTATAATAGGGGGGACAGGA
Source organism: Acetobacterium sp. K1/6 (assembly GCF_034438075.1). Taxonomy (NCBI): domain Bacteria; kingdom Bacillati; phylum Bacillota; class Clostridia; order Eubacteriales; family Eubacteriaceae; genus Acetobacterium; species Acetobacterium sp. K1/6. Next base: position 62,427 of record NZ_JAXQGA010000002.1, read on the forward strand.
TTATACATTAATAGTCTTAGTCTGCCCTGGGATTTTCAAAAAAAGGACAGTGATGAAATAATACGGTGGCGACTAACGGCCGAAGCCGAAGTCCTGGGGAAGGAAGCCTTATACCAGCGGCTAAAATCGGTGGATCCGGTTACGGCAGAAAGTGTTCACCCCAATAATCAAAATCGGATTATCCGGGCGTTGGAAATTTATGAGCTCACTGGCAAGCCGAAATCCCATTTTGATGAAGAGACAAAAAAACAGGAAGTTCCTTATGATTATATTATTCTGGGGTTGGACTGGGACCGCGAGACGCTCTATCATCGGATTAACCATCGGGTTGATCGGATGATTGAGGAAGGTCTTGTTGAAGAGACAAAGATGCTGGTTGAGCGGGGCTATGACTGGAACTTGACGGCACTAAAGGCAATTGGCTATAAAGAGCTAAAACCCTACCTGGAAGGGGTGTCCACCTTGGCAGAAGCGGTAACCATTCTAAAACGGGATTCCCGACACTACGCCAAACGTCAAATGACCTGGTTTCGCAAAGATAAGCGCATCCAGTGGCTGAAAATGAGTGAGGCCAAAGACTTGGAGACCCAGGTTGAGGCGTGTCTAAAGCTGATTCTTCCTCAATTTGAACCAATAAATGAAAGTGAGTAATTGTTTGAACATACAAAAAGACATTAAAACCTATCTTGAACAGGAATTTGAGATTTCAGCAGAAGTCATCGATTTCGTAAAAAAAGTCGAAAATGAGGTTCACTCCCAACTAAAAGAACGGGATGATCTGTCAGAGCTTCATCAGTATCGGGTCATCAAAGCGATGCAAAAGGCGGGACTGGGTGATCGACACTTTACTGTTTCGACTGGCTATGGCTATGACGATGTCGGACGGGAAGTGGTTGAAACCATCTATGCCGATGTTTTCGGAGCAGAAGATGCCTTGGTGAGGCCGCATATTTCATCGGGAACCCACGCGATTGCATTAGCTTTGTATGGGGTCCTTCGCCCCGGCGACCATTTACTGGCCATTACCGGTTCGCCCTACGATACCATCCGCTCCGTGATCGGTCTGGAAGAGACTTGTGTTGGGCAGGGAACCATTAAAGAATTTGGAGTCACCTATAATCAGATCGAATTGCTGGCTGATGGCAGTTTTGATGAAGTGGCGATTCTTTCTGCCATTACCCCAAATACGAAAATGATTTATCTGCAGCGATCCACGGGTTACAGCTGGCGGGCGGCACTAAGCATCAACGCGATGGCAGAGATGATTAAAAAAATTCGAGCAGTAAAAACAGATGTGATTGTTTTTGTCGACAATTGCTATGGCGAATTTATGGACCGGGTCGAACCAGTGTTAATCGGTGCCGATTTAATGGCCGGTTCGCTGATCAAAAATCCCGGTGGCGGCTTAGCGCCGACCGGCGGTTATGTCGCTGGTCGAGCGGATCTGGTCCATTTGGCCGCCTGCCGTCTGGCGGCTCCCGGAGTAGCCAGAGAAACCGGTGCCACCCTGGGAATAAACCGCACCTTGCTGCAAGGTCTGTTTTTGGCTCCAACGGTGGTGGCCCAGGCAATTAAGTCGGCGGTGCTATTGGCCGCTTGCTATAAAAAGCTGGGTTTTGCCGTTTGCCCCGAAGTGATGGACTATCGCAGTGATATCATTCAGAGTGTTTGTTTAAAAACCGCCGAAGCGGTTAAAACATTTTGTCGGGCGATTCAGGAAGCGGCTCCGGTGGACAGCCAGGCCACCCCTGAACCATGGGATATGCCCGGCTATTCGGATCCCATTATTATGGCAGCCGGTGCTTTTATTCAAGGTTCTTCCATCGAACTTTCGGCTGACGCCCCGATGCGGGAACCTTACTATGTTTATTTTCAAGGCGGTCTGACACATTTTCACGGTAAGCTGGGTGTATTGCTCAGCCTCCAACGCCTACTCGATAAACAACTTGTGAAAATTTAAAAATTAAGATTAGAAATAATGAGGAGAATCATGATAACAAAGGAAAAAATTGATCGAATCAATGAACTGGCCCGAAAGAAAAAAGAATGTGGATTGACCGAAGACGAATCGGATGAGCAAATGACACTGCGGGCTGAATATCTGTCGGCTGTCAGAACAAATTTAAGAGCGCAACTGGATAACATCGAAATCGTCGATAAGTAATATAAAAAAAGCAAAGGAGCAAATTGTTATGAAAAATAAAGAGAAAGAAAAAAGTCCTGGGACGCTGCTTCAGGAGCAGCTGGGTAAAAAATGGGAACTGGCCTGGAAAGACCTCAGCACAGAAGAATTTGTCAAAGTAAAAGAGATCAGCGATGATTACATCCGCTTTCTAACCGCCGGAAAAACCGAACGACAGTGTGTAACACTTAGTGTTGATCTGGCCGAAAAAGCTGGATTCAAGCCACTGGATTCTTTTTCGGAAGCCGGGAAAATTAGTTCCGGGGATAAACTCTACACGGTTCACAAAAACAAAACCGTGATTTTCTTTGTGGCCGGTAGGAAGTCGATTGAGGAGGGAATGGCTATTGTTGGTGCCCATATTGATTCACCTCGTCTTGATTTAAAACCATCACCTCTGTATGAAAGTGATGATATGGCTTTTTTCAAGACCCACTATTATGGCGGCATAAAAAAATACCATTGGGTGACGATCCCCCTGGCCATGCATGGGACCGTGGTAAAAAAAGATGGCGAAACGATTAACGTTTCCATCGGGGAAGCGCCAGAAGATCCGGTTTTTTGCATCACCGATCTATTGCCTCATTTGTCTCAGGAACAAAACACCAAGAAAATGACCGAGGGAATCACCGGGGAAGGGCTTAATATTATTGTCGGCAGCCAGCCCTATCCAGAAAAAGATTTAAAAGACGGGGTTAAGCTCAATATTCTCAATCATCTTTACACAAAATATGGTATGGTGGAAGAAGATTTTGCCACCGCTGAATTAGAAGTAGTGCCGGCAGGAGCTGCCCGAAACGTTGGTTTTGACGAAAGCCTGATTGGTGGCTATGGTCAGGATGATCGTATCTGCGCCTATACAGCACTGCGGGCGATTCTTGATCAGGAGACGATACCGGAGCGAACGCTTTGTGTGATTCTGGCTGATAAAGAAGAAATTGGCAGCGTCGGTAATACGGGCATGCATTCGCGCTTTTTTGAGGGCGCGGTCGCAGAACTAATCGATTTGATGGCGGTTAAAAAGCCCGAAATAGCCATTCGTCGCTGCTTAATGCGTTCAGAAATGCTTTCTGCTGACGTCACTGCCGGCGTCGATCCTAATTATACAGGTACCCACGATAAAGGAAATGCCCCATATATTGGAAAGGGAATGGTTTTGTCAAAGTACGGCGGTGCCCGCGGGAAATCAGGTTCTAATGATGCTCATGCTGAGTTTATGGGGAAGATGCGACAAACGCTCGAAACTGCCGGTGTGATCTGGCAGATGGGTGAGCTCGGCCGGGTGGATCTTGGCGGCGGTGGCACGATTGCCCATATTCTGGCAGAATATGGAATGGATGTACTGGATTGTGGCCCGGCACTGCTGAGCATGCACTCGCCCTTCGAGTTAGCATCTAAGGTTGATTTGTATATGTGCTATAAAGGGTATAAAACCTTTTTGGCTTAAAAAAAATGACAAGATAATACCCTTTAAGACAGAAAGGTTATTCTAAATGGCATATGTTAATATATTAACATATGCCATTTAGTGCATTAATCGTTTTGTCCCTATGAATGGTCACTTTGAAATGGTAGTTATAGTCTAAATATTATATTTTTAGAGCTATATATTACCATTTTTTTTCTGGGCCCGGTGGGTACAGTATTATTTTAAACAAATTTATTAATTCGTATGGAAAAAAAATAATTTATATGTTATGATACTGCCTATATATACAAGTATACAGTTTCTCTTGTGTAAAAAATTTAATTTGAGGGGTGTTTGACGTAAGATGAATGTAAAACATGGAACCTTTAAGGGGGGAATCCACCCACCCTATAGAAAGGAAAGTACAGCTGAAGTTCCGTTGGGCTTTGGCATAAAGCCGGAAATGGTGATCATACCCATGTCGTTGCACATTGGGGCACCTTGTACACCGATTGTGAAAAAAGGCGATCAGGTATTTCTGGGCCAGAAAGTTGGCGAGCCGAATGGTTTTGTTTCCGCTCCAGTACATGCCAGTGTATCCGGAAAAGTTGTTGCGGTGGAGGAACGTCCACATGCATCAGGGGATCGGATTATGTCGGTTGTGATTGAATCAGATGGTTTGGATACCATCGATCCAAGTATTAAACCCTATGGTACTTTAGAAGAAATGGATGCGGAGTCAATCAAAAAAATGATTCTGAATTCCGGGATTGTTGGTCTTGGTGGGGCAACCTTTCCAACTCATGTTAAACTGGCGATTCCACCGGACAAAAAGGTTGATTGCGTTGTTTTAAATGGTGCCGAATGTGAGCCTTATTTAACTGCTGATCATCATTTGATGCTGAATCAAGCTGAAAAGGTTGTCATGGGATTAAAAGCAGTCATGAAAGCGGTAAGTGTTGAAAAAGGTTTTATTGGTGTCGAAGATAATAAAACCGACGCCATTGAAGCACTTGTGACAGCAATTGGAAACGATAGCAGACTGGAAGTTTATTCATTACACACAAAGTATCCGCAGGGAGCTGAAAAGCAACTGATTGCGGCAATCACTGGTCGAGAAGTACCGTCGGGCGGGTTGCCAGCAGATGCGGGTGTTGTTGTTATGAATGTCGGAACAGCAGCTCAAATAGCAGAGTCAATGGCAACAGGAATGCCTTTGTACAAACGTTACCTGACTTGTACTGGCGATGCCATTAAAAACCCACAAACCATTGAAATTCGCGTAGGGGTACCATTTCAATCGGTGATTGACCAATGTGGGGGCTTCTCGGCTGAACCGGGAAAAGTAATTTCTGGTGGACCGATGATGGGGGTTACCCAGTTTGAAACGGCGATCCCTGTTATGAAGGGAACATCAGGAATTTTATGTCTAACCAAAGAATCAGCAAAAATTTCCACACCATCAAACTGTATCCACTGCGGCAAATGTGTGGGAGTCTGTCCAATTCACCTGCAGCCTCTTTACATCGCCGAATATTCCCAGCGGAATAATTGGGATAAATGCGAATCAAATAACGCCATGGATTGTATTGAATGCGGAAGCTGTTCTTACATCTGTCCGGCAAAAAGAACCCTGGCATCATCGATTCGTGTGGCTAAACGCGAGATTATCGCGCAGCGAAGAAAAGGAAATTAGGAGGAATATTGATGAATGAATTAAATCTTACAGTGTCATCATCTCCTCATATCCGCGCAAAACATTCCACAGCCAATATTATGCAAAATGTCATTATTGCTTTGTTACCTGCATTGGCTGTCGCAGGATTTGTTTTTGGGATATGGGCTTTGGCATTAGTAGCAATTTGTATAATTTCTTCAGTTGCTACAGAAGCGGTTATTCAAAAACTGCTTAAGAAACCAGTAACGATTAATGACTGGAGTGCGGTTGTCACGGGGGTGCTTTTAGCATTCAACTTACCGATTAATGCGCCATGGTGGATTGCCGTTGTCGGTTCTGTTTTTGCCATTGCTATTGTTAAACAGTGTTTTGGTGGTTTAGGACAAAACTTCATTAATCCAGCTTTGGCGGCAAGAGCTTTCTTGCTGGCTTCATGGCCGGGACATATGACCGCAACAGCTTATCTGCCAGTATCGGATACGGTAACGACGGCAACACCATTGGCCTTATTAAAAGCTGGTGAAGCGGCAAGCATGCCTTCAGCCATGGACTTATTCTTCGGTTTAAACGGCGTGTATGGATGTATCGGGGAGATTTCAGCCCTTGCTTTGCTGCTTGGCGGATTGTATCTAATTTTTAAAGGCATTATTAGCTGGAGAATTCCAACCATTTATTTATTAACAGTGGGAATCTTTGCCCTTCTGGTTGGACAAGATCCAATTGTGCATATTGTATCAGGTGGTGTGATGTTGGGCGCTTTCTTTATGGCGACGGACTATGCGTCATCGCCGGTTACACCAAAAGGTCAGATTATTTATGCATTGGGGTGTGGGTTAATTACCATGATCATTCGTATTTATGGGGGCTATCCTGAAGGCGTTTCTTATTCAATCCTACTAATGAATGTTGCAACACCTCTTATTGAACGCTTCACCAAAGAGCGAATCTATGGTGTGACTAAAACCAAGAAGGAGGCTAAAGCATAATGGAAACAAAAGAAAAAATTCAGATTGATTGGAAAGTTGTTTTTAAATTAGGTTTTATTTTACTTCTTATTTCAGGGGTAGCAGCTTGCTGTCTGGCATTAACCAATTATGTGACGGCCGGTACGATTGAGGAAATGAACATTCAAGCAAACACTGAAGCGCGTCAGGAAGTTCTGCCGGAAGCGACTGATTTTGAAGAAGTGCCAGTTGCGGATGTGGAGAAAATAGCCACAGAAATCAGCATGGCAAAACCTGAAGAGTTGTTAGAAATTTATATTGGCAAAAATGGCAGTGAAATTACGGGCTACACAGTAAAGACCGGTCCGGGCAGTGGTTTTGGTGGAGAAGTACAAGTGTTAACGGGAATCTCGACGGATGGCGTCATTACTGGAATCACAATCATTAAACATAATGAAACACCTGGTTTGGGTGCGCTGGCCACCGGTGAATGGAATGATCAATTTACCGGAAAATCGGCGACCGAAGAGTTGATCGTTGTAAAAGGGACGGCTAAAGAAAGCAGTAATGAAATTCAAGCAATAACTGGATCTACCATTACTTCCAAGGCAGTTACTGAAGGTGTGAATACATCGATTCTAGTTTACCAGACTTTGTCGGAATAGGGGGAGTGTATTAGATGAATTTTATACAAAATCTAAAAAAGGGTATCATAAAAGAGAATCCGATCTTCGTGCTTTTGCTGGGGATGTGTCCTACTCTTGCGGTAACTACATCAGCGGTTAATGGTATGGGTATGGGTTTGGCAACATGTGCGGTACTCATTTGTTCAAACGTTGTAATTTCGGCACTTAGAAAGGTGATTCCAGACAATATTAGAATCCCGGCTTTTGTTGTTATTATCGCGTCGTTTGTTACCATTGTCGGAATGTTAATGAAAGCTTATTTACCATCTTTGGATGCATCGTTGGGATTATTTATTCCCTTGATCGTAGTAAACTGTATTATCCTGGGTCGAGCAGAAGCGTTTGCATTTGGAAATGGAATTGCTGATTCATTTGCGGATGGATTGGGGATGGGGTTAGGATTTACCCTGGCGTTAACAATTCTTGGATCAATTCGTGAAATTCTAGGGGCAGGAAGTATTTTTGGATTTTCTTTATTCGGAGCTGCTTATGAACCGGTATTATTGATGATCTTGCCTCCTGGAGCATTTTTAACTCTAGGTCTTTTGATTGGTCTCATTAACTGGAAAACGAAAAAGGCATAGGGGGAGATATCAATGACTTTAATTTTTATAATGATTAGTGCAATTTTTGTCAACAACTTTGTACTATCACGATTTTTAGGTATTTGTCCGTTTTTGGGGGTGTCCAAACAAGTTGAAACTGCGGTTGGAATGGGGGTTGCGGTAACCTTTGTTATGGCACTGGCTTCGGCAATTACTTATGTAGTTCAATATTCAATTCTTGATCCATTAGGTCTTGGTTACCTGCAGACAATTGCTTTTATTTTGGTAATTGCAACGCTGGTTCAGCTGGTTGAAATGATTATTAAGAAAGCCAGCCCATCGCTGTATCAGGCACTGGGTGTATACCTCCCCTTAATCACAACAAACTGTGCAGTTTTAGGGGTTGCGCTTTTAAATATTCAGTTTGAATATAATTTTATTGAAACGATTTTTCACGGCGTTGGGGCGGCCTTAGGTTTCACGCTTGCCATCGTGCTTTTTGCGGGCATCCGTGAGCGGCTCGAAACGTCGGCAGTTCCAAAATCTCTTGAAGGATTCCCGATTGCATTATTAACTGCAGGGTTAATGGCGATTGCGTTTTTGGGATTTTCCGGAATGAAATTAGGTTAGGAGGATACAGAAATGTTAAATGCGATTTTAGTTCCTGTCGGTATCCTCGGTGTATTTGGTTTACTGTTTGGAATTGGCCTTGCCATTGCGGCAAAGGTATTTGAAGTATATGAAGATCCGCGGGTACCAATGGTAAGAGCTGCTCTTCCCGGGGCAAACTGTGGTGGTTGTGGATTGCCTGGCTGTGATGCACTGGCATCAGGGATAGTCAATGGAACGGCAGCCATCGATGCCTGCCCGGTTGGGGGAGCCGATTGTACCGCTGCCATTGCCGAAATTATGGGTATGGAAGCCGGAAGTGCGGTTAAAAAGGTTGCCACTGTCATTTGTCAGGGAACCTGTGAAACAGCACCAAATCGCGCTGATTATTATGGCGAAATGGATTGTCGAGAAGCGATGATTGCTTCTGGTGGTGCAAAAGGATGTCGATATGGATGTCTGGGATTAGGAACTTGTAAAGCGGTATGCCCCTTCGATGCGATTGTTATGGGAGAAGACGGACTGCCGAAAATTGATCCGGACAAATGTACTTCTTGTGGCAAATGTGTGGATGCCTGTCCTAAAGCCATTATGAGCCTGGTGCCGGCAACTCAGGAAGTCATTATTAAATGCCATAACCTTGACAAAGGAAAGATTGCCCGTCTATCATGTACAACTGCATGTATTGCTTGTGGTGCTTGTAAAAAAGCCTGTCGCTTTGATGCGATCACGATCGAGAATAATTGCGCGAAAATCGACTATGATAAATGTCGACAATGTTATGAGTGCGTCGACAAGTGTCCGATGAACTGTATTACGGGTGATGTGGAATATGGCAAAGAAACTGCATATATTATTGAAGAAAATTGTATTGCCTGCGGGTTGTGTGCGAAAAATTGTCCCGTTAATGCAATTACTGGGGAGATTAAAAAACCACCCTACGTTATTGATCATGATATGTGTATTGGCTGTGGAATCTGTTTTGATAAGTGCAGGAAAAATGCGATTGAAATGAGACCAAATAAGACCAAATAAATAAAGTAGAACCAGATAAATAAGATGTTCTAAACGGCTCCTCATTGAAAAATGAGGAGCCGTTTTTATTAAGAATTTATGACAATTCATGATTTGATTAAAATTTTAATGAGAATTTTAGGAAAGATGTATAAAATAAATTGCGGTGTTGTTAAAATAGTAATATTGCTAACATGAGGAGACATAGGTTTAAATTTTTATCAAAATTAATGCTGACGAGTCAATCAAAATTTCAGCAATGAATCAGATTATGTTTGGTTGTCGGTCATATCTGAGTTGCTAAACATGAAAAACGTCTGTAATTACCTTAAATCTAAAAAAATATCTAACGCCTCGGGGCGAATTGGGGTATAATAGTATGCATGTTTTAAAGTAGCATCATATGAATCCGGGTATTGTAAAATAAAGCAGAAAAAATAGAATTAAATTAATTAGTCATAAAAAATATTTTAGTAGAGTTAGAACCGGGGGTAGGATTATCAGTCTTGTTTATACATATCAAATATCAATAAATCATGAAAAGCTGGTCAGAGAGGAACTGGTCAAGCGTTACAGTTATTCTAGCCGTCTTATCAGAGAAATTAAACGGATTGGAAAGATCAGTTTAAATCAGCGCGAGTGTTTTCTGGGACAGCAAATTAAACCAGGAGATGTCATTGAGATTAAGATGCCTTGCGAAGATATTGATGGCGAACCGGTATCGGGGAACCTTAATGTCGTTTACGAAGATGAGGAATTGTTAGTCATTAACAAACCGCCTTTCTGTGTAACACACCCAACGAAAACGCATCAATTGGATACCCTGGCAAATTATATCAGCTATTATTGGAGTGAGCGCGGTGTTTCTGCAAAAATCCGTTTTATCAATCGATTGGATCGAGATACAACGGGTATTGTGGCGATTGCCAAAAATAAATATGTGCATCATTATGTTCAAAAAGAAACGAATTCAGGTAAGGTGATTAAGGTTTATCATGCTTTTGTGCATGGAAAGCTTCCCCATCAAGAAGGTATTATTAATGCGCCCATTGGTCAACCTTATGAAAACAGTATCCACAGGGTTGTTATGGAAGATGGGAAACCATCGGTAACCCGCTATAAGGTGCTGGATGAATTTAAGGATGCATCGTTGGTAGAGTTGGTTTTGGAAACAGGACGGACACACCAGATAAGAGTTCATATGAAGCATTTGGGAAACCCGATTATTGGTGATCCTCTGTATCATGGCGAGTGTATGCAAACAGGCTCTTTTGAAATGCCGCATCAGGCACTTCATGCGCATCGTCTTTTACTATCACTTCCCAGTAAAAAAAATTTGCACGTTCAGGCTGAATACAGCAAAAACTTGACGGAACTTCATAAACATTTAAGAGAGAATAAAGAGAAAAAGGTGATGGAATGAGTGAAAAGCAAAAAAAAGGAATAAGAAGACGTAAGAAGAAAAAACATATTGGAGCAAAAATACTCATTGTTCTTTTGGTGCTGGGAATACTGGGAGCCGGAGTCATGTATTCCATCTATGCTGCAAATCGCATGGATATTTCAGGCTATCAGTATCAGGCAAAGGACAAAACCGAGATCTATTCAGCAGATAATGCCGTTATTGCTGAGTTGTACACAAAAAATCGGACCAACATTACCATCGATCAGATCCCGGTACAATTACAACATGCCCTGGTATCCGTAGAGGATTCGCGTTTTTACGATCATTTCGGGATTGATGTACTGGGGATTGGCCGAGCATTTTTTGCAAACATTGCTAGCAGTAGCATTAGTGAAGGAGCCAGTACCATTACCCAACAGTTGGCTCGAGTTCTGTTTTTGCCGGATATTGCAACGGAACAGAATTTTAATCAGAAATTGATAAGAAAGCTAAAGGAAATATCGATTGCACTACAGTTAGAAGAAAAGTATACCAAAGAGCAGATTCTGGAGATGTACTTTAATGAATACTATTTTGGCTCCGGCGCATATGGAATAGAGGAAGCAGCACAAACTTATTTTAACAAACCGGTTTCGCAGGTTAACCTTGCTGAAGCTGCGATGTTGGCAGGTTTGCCCCAGGCACCTAGTGCCTATGCTCCTAATTCTAATTTTGAAGCAGCCAAAAAGCGTCAGCAGGAAGTTCTGACACGAATGGTTAAAGAAAAGTACATTACTCAGGAAGAAGCAGATGCCGCCTATGCATTGGAATTAGTAATCAGAGATCCGGCAACGATCAGTAATGACGATCAGATTTTGGATAATTACGAAGCATTTGTAGGAAAGGCTCTGGATGAATATGCTCGGATGAAAGCTTCATCCGTTATGCAGGAGCGTGGTCTTACAGAAGATCAGGCCATTGATTATATAAAAGAGAACATCGCCAGCGGCGGGTACCGCATTTATACCACGATTGACTCACGGATGCAGGCGGATGCCATTGACAGTCTATATACTGGTCTTGATGATTATGGAATGAATGAAGAAACAGGAGCTGTTGTCACTGTGGATTTAGATGGAAGTGTCAAAGCTTATTATGGAGGGAACACTAAGATAGATATGGCAGATGAGCGAAGACAGCCGGGATCAAACATCAAACCGCTCTATTATGCAGCGGCTATGGATAAGGGATTGATTACGCCGTCAACGACAATTCTCGATGCCTATACCGATTTTGGTGGCTATGCTCCGAGAAATTACGATGGTGGTTATCATGGAACCGTGACGGTACGAACTGCGTTAATAAATTCTTATAATATTCCGGCGGTTAAAGTGTACGATAAGGTCGGAGTTGAAGCGGCCGTCGCATTTATGCAGACGATGGGAATCTCAACCTTTGAAGATACTGATTATAATTTAGCAACTGCCCTTGGTGGGATGACCTATGGGATTAAACCGGTGGAAATGGCGGCGGCCTTTAATGTTTTTAACAATGCCGGGGTTTACAATCAACAGTATTATGTTACAAAACTGGAACAGATCAATGGTGAGGTTCTTTATACAAAAAATGCATCCAGTACGACGACCAGAAAAGTTATGACCGATACCACGGCAGCTAATATGATGGGCATTCTGGAGGGGGTTGTCAGTTATGGTACCGGTACCGCCGCATCTCAGATTTATACAACTGCCGGGAAAACGGGTACAACCCACGATAATAAAGATTTATGGTTTACCGGTATTACGGGTAATTTGACCACGACAGTCTGGATTGGTAGTCCTGAAAATTATGCCTTATCGGGTGGCAGCTATATCGCGGCAGGTATTTATGGGAATTACATGAGTTCTGTCATCAATCAGGATCTGCTGACGATCACAGAAATGGAGCGAACGTCGAACGAAGGCGAAACATCGGGAGCCTCTACCATTGACGCAGGCACGACCAAAAAGACAACAGAAGAGGAAAAGAAGACTGAAACGGAAACGCCGACGACGAAACCGACAACACCGACTGAGCCGACAACACCGACTGAGCCTGTCAAACCGCCGGAGCCAACCGAACCGACGGAGCCAACCGAACCGACAGAACCAACTGATCCAACCGATCCAACAGAGCCAACGGAACCAACGGAGCCAACCGAACCAACCGAACCAACAACGCCTACTACCTAACGGAGGAAGATGATGATTGAACAAAGCAAATCAAAAAGAATGGAAATTAAACAAAACATGCGGGGTGGCAAGGGTGATATTGAAATTACTCATATCACCAATAATGAAATTCTGGGTAAAAATTGTCGCCTCTTTGCCCAGATTACGGTGAAACCTGGAGATTCCATTGGGGAGCATCAGCACATCAATGAGCGGGAAGTATTCTATTTTTTACAGGGAAAAGGCATCGTTATCGACAATGGCAAGGAGGCTGAAATTGGGCCCGGAGACGTGATGGTGACTCCTGATCAAAGCAGCCATAGTGTTATCAATACCGGTGATGAAGATCTTGTGTTTATGGCACTGATACTTAATGAAAACGCATGACAAAAAAGAAGATCGAACAAATCTTAGCCACACTGGAAAGCCGATACGGCCAGGAACAGTGTGGCTTAGATTTTAAGTCCCCCTTTGAATTGCTGATTGCGACCATCCTTTCGGCACAATGTACGGATGTTCGCGTGAACATTGTCACTAAAGATTTGTTTGAAAACTACAAGACACCTGAAGCGATTCTACTTTTGGGAGAGGAAGCCCTGCTCACAAAAATTAAGACCTGCGGTTTAGCAAGAACAAAGGCGAAAAACATCATCTTGACCTGCCACCGTCTACTAATAGAATATAATGGCACGGTGCCTGATCAAATGGAGCAACTACTTACGCTTCCAGGCGTTGGTCGCAAAACCGCCAATGTGGTAATGAGCAATGCCTTTAATATTCCCGCGATTGCAGTGGATACCCATGTCTTTCGGGTTTCCCGACGAATTGGCTTAGCCCAAGGGAAAAATGTGCTGGAAGTTGAAAAAGAATTGATGAAAAACATCCCCAAAGATAAATGGTCTCAGGCCCATCATTGGTTGATCTGGCATGGTAGAAAATGCTGTACGGCAAGGAATCCCAATTGCAGTGGTTGTATGCTGCGAAGCCTCTGTAATTTTGGCAGGGGAAATAATAAAGAAGCGTAGGATGTGATCAATTATTTCTTGTGTTTTTCTTAAGAATGGTTTATGATAATCACTATAAATAATCATTGAAAAGAAAAAGGAGGAAAAAATGAAGAAAAGAGTTATTAGTGTTTTACTCGTAATGATGTTCACCGCTTCTATTTTTGCATTTGCAGGTTGTTCTACATCCGGTGGTAGTGCAGACGCAGATGTTGTCAAGCTTGGTTTTATTGGACCAATGACTGGCGATGCGGCCATCTACGGGAGCTCAGCTGAAGAGGGGGCCCAATTAGCCGTAGCGGAAATCAATGCGGCTGGTGGTATTGATGGGAAAAACGTCGAATTGGTTGCTTATGATTCAAAAGCTGATCAAACCGAAGCGATCAATGCCTACAACCGATTAAGAGACCAGGATGGTGTTGTTGCTGTAATTGGGGGAACCTTAAGTGGTGAGACCTTAGCAATGAAAGATATCATGGTACAGGATAATATGCCAGTATTATCGCCAACTGCTACGGCGGTTGAAGTAACGCAAGAAGCGCCAAATGTGTTTAGAGCATGCTTCCTGGACGATTATCAGGGACAAGCTGCGGCAAACTTCTCAGCGACAACATTAGGTGCCAAAACAGCAGCTTTATTAATTGGAACTGGTAATCCCTATTCAGAAGGTGTTTCAGAAGCATTTAAGGCTGCATTTACTGCCAAAGGCGGTACCATTGCCGGCAGCGAATCTTATGGAACAGCGGATAAAGATTTTAGTGCTCAATTAACAAAGATCAAGGAAATGAATCCGGATGTTGTGTTTGTTCCAGATTATGTTCAAACAGTTGGTCCCATTCTTCAAAAAGCTAAAGAAATGGGCATTACCGCAAAATTTGTCGGAGCGGATGGTTGGGATGGCGTACAGGAAGAGTATGCTGATGCCGCGCAGGGAAATTATTTCACAAATCACTATGCAGCCGATTCACCCTCAGAAACCGTTCAGAACTTTATTACGGCCTACAAAGCGGAGTATAATAAAGTGCCAAACTCGTTTGCGGCTTTAGGTTATGATGCTGTTTATACCATGGTAGAAGCAATTACTGCGGCGGGAGCAACAGAGGCGGCAGGCATTATCACGGCATTAAATGCCACTGATCATGCTGGCGTTACTGGAACCTTAAAGTTTGACGAAGAAGGCAATCCCAAAGACAAAGAAGTTACCATTATTAAAATTGACGACGGTCAATTAAAATTTGATTCCACAGTGGTTAATAACTAGTCTTTAATAAATTTATTATTACACTAAACAAAAGGGATATAGGAGAGACACATCTCTTCTATATCCATTTTATGTTATTCTACAAAGGAGGATACATCGTGAATTTATTTCTGCAACAGCTGATTAACGGGCTAAACGTAGGGAGTATCTATGCGCTCATCGCAATCGGTTATACCATGGTATACGGCATTATAAAACTTATCAACTTTGCCCATGGTGAAATCATGATGTTCGGTGCGTATTTTGCATTCATTGCCGCTACCAGTTTTCAATTGCCGGTTTGGGCGGTTCTTTTATCTTCAATGGTTATTATGGCCATTATTGGTGTGACGATCGAATTCGTTGCCTACCGGCCACTTAGAAATGCGCCCAGACTATCAGCCCTGATTACAGCCATTGGTGTAAGTCTGTTTTTACAGAATCTGGCACTGATTATTTTTAAGCCGGACCCAAAGGTTATGCCCAAGATTTTTCCTGAAACGATTTATAAATTAGGTGAAATCGAAATCAGTTCAACCACTCTGATTACCATAGGTTTGTCATTGTTTTTTATGGTTTTGTTGGATCTCTATATCCGAAAAACGAAACAGGGTCGTGCCATGCGTGCCGTATCAGAAGACAAGGATGCTGCGATTCTGATGGGTATTAACGTTAATCGGACCATTTCACTCACCTTTGCTGTGGGCTCTGCGCTTGGCGCATTGGGGGGGGTTCTTTTTAGTGTCGCGTATATTCAGGTTTACCCGACGATGGGTGTTATGCCTGGTCTAAAAGCATTTATCGCGGCTGTTTTAGGCGGTATCGGAATCATACCCGGAGCAATGTTAGGTGGGTTTATCATTGGGATGGTCGAGACTTTGACAAAAGCCTATCTTTCGACAACCTGGGCAGATGCCATCGTCTTTGCTATTTTGATCATTGTACTGCTTTTCAAACCCACCGGTATTCTGGGTAAAAATACAAGAGAGAAGGTATAGACAATGGATCACAATAAGAAAAAAGCATATTTAATTAATACAATCGCCATTGTTGCCACCTATCTCGTATTCTTTGTGTTAATTCAAACGAAAACCATGAATAATTATTTTGTGGGAATTGCTATTATGACCTGCATTATGATTATCATGGCGATGAGTTTGAATATTGTTGCCGGTTTTTTAGGAGAAATGGCTTTAGGACACGCCGGTTTTATGGCCATTGGTGCTTATGCATCGGCCATTTTTTCGATGGCTCTGGTCGATAGCGGCCTGCCATTGCCAAAGCTATTTATTCTTATTTTAGCCATGATAGTTGGTGGTGTTGTAGCCGGTATTTTTGGCTTCCTTATCGGGACACCAACATTGCGGTTGCGCGGTGACTACCTTGGCATTGTTACGATTGGTTTTTCTGAAATCATTCGAATCTTTTTTATCAATTTCGGACCAACTGGTGGGGCGGCCGGTTTAAAAGGGATTACCAGACTGGTTAATTTTCATAATGTTTATTGGATTACAATTCTGGTCGCCATTCTGATCTTCACTTTGGGACGATCCAAACAGGGGCGAGCGATTATATCGATTCGGGAAGACGAGATTGCTGCCGAAGCGGCAGGAATTCCCACAACGCGATATAAGGTATTGGGATTTTCGTTGGCAGCGTTTTTTGCCGGAATTGGCGGTGCTTTGTATGCGCACTACCAATCTTTTTTGGAGCCCAGTAAGTTTGGCTTCATGTTCTCCATTGAAATGTTTGTGATTGTCGTTTTAGGAGGACTGGGAAGCCTCACCGGCTCGATTATTTCAGCTATTGTTTTGACAGTATTACCGGAAATGCTTCGCAGTTTTTCCGAGTATCGGCTACTAATTTATTCGCTAGTCTTGATTATCATGATGATTTTCCGGCCACAGGGAATTTTTGGACGATCTGAATTCTCACTAACAGCTTTTATTGAATCACTGATCCAACGAAAAAAGGTTAAGAATTCTATTGACGGAGGTGAAGCATCATGACCGTTTTATCAGCAAAAAATATAACCATGCAATTTGGCGGTTTAACTGCCGTTGATCAGTTTAATCTCGATCTGAGCGCCAACGAACTGGTTGGCCTAATCGGACCCAATGGCGCTGGGAAAACGACCATCTTCAATATGCTCACTGGAGTTTATGTACCAACTGTGGGCGAGATTTTTCTGAATGATCAAAGTATTATTAAAAAATCGGCCCACGAAATCGTCAAACTGGGTGCGAGTCGAACCTTTCAGAATATTCGTTTGTTTAAAGATTTGACAGCAGTCGAAAATGTAAAGATAGCCTATCACAATTTTATCGATTACAATATGATTCAGGGAATGTTCAGAACCAAAAAATTCTGGGCGGAAGAAAAAAAAGCTCAAGAAGAATGTATGAAGCTGCTTGATATCTTTGATATGGGTGAGTATGCCGATACATTGGCTAAAAACCTGCCCTATGGACAGCAGCGAAAGCTTGAAATAGCCAGAGCCTTGGCTTCTGATCCAAAAGTATTGATGTTAGATGAACCAGCGGCGGGAATGAACCCCAATGAAACGACCGAACTGATGGAAACCATCCACTTTATTAGAAATAAATTTGATATTACCGTTTTGCTTATTGAACATGATATGAAGTTGGTGATGGGGATTTGTGAACGAATCATTGTCGTGGATTATGGCAAAACGATTGCCGAAGGCACTCCGGATGAAATCAAGAACAACCCTGATGTTATTCGTGCTTATTTAGGTGATTAGGAGGCCGCAGATGCTTAAAGTAAAAGATTTAAATGTACACTACGGGAAAATTCATGCCATTAAAGGCATTAGTTTTGAGGTGAATGAAGGTGAGATTGTTACCCTTATCGGAGCCAACGGCGCCGGTAAAACCACCATTCTACAGACTATTTCGGGACTATTAAAACCTAGCGAAGGGATGGTATCCTTTGAGGGAGAGAATCTCAACAAGGTACCGGCCCATCAGATACCAATGATGGGAATCGCTCATGTTCCGGAAGGACGACGAATTTTTGCCGAAATGACGGTTTTGGAGAATCTTCAGATGGGCGCCTATATCAGGAAAGATAAGATTTCGATTCAGGAGGATATGGAAAAAATATTTCTGAATTTTCCACGGCTAAAAGAGCGCATTAAACAAATTGCCGGAACCTTAAGTGGTGGCGAACAGCAAATGTTAGCGATGGGCCGGGCTTTGATGACGCGACCCAAACTGATTCTTCTGGATGAGCCGTCAATGGGATTGGCTCCGCTGCTTGTTGATGAGATATTTAATATGATCCAAACAGTTAATGATGCCGGAACGACCGTATTGTTGGTGGAACAGAATGCTAACAAAGCTTTGCATATTGCCAATCGCGCTTATGTTCTGGAAACCGGATATATCAAACTTTCTGGTAATGCCAGAGATCTGCTGGTCAACCCGGAAGTTCAGCAAGCTTACTTAGGCGGCTGAGCGAAAAAACTGTCTCAATCGAGGCAGTTTTTTAATGAGGTGCTTCATCTTTGATAAAATTGACTGCATACACCGATAATATTTCTTAAACACCTTAATTTTCATCCTTGATATGGAAATATACCTATGATATACTGTTAAAATTGAATGTGAATATAATTTATAGTGAAAGATACGGAGGATAACATGAGTGCTACAGTAGAAAGTATTGAAAAAAATATCGCCACCTTAAAAATTGAAATTAGTCCGGAGGAATACTCACAGGCTGTCAAAAAGTCCTATGATAAAAATAAAAAACGTTTTTCAGTTCCAGGATTCAGAAAAGGAAAAGTTCCTAAACAGGTAATTGAATCCTATTATGGTAAAAATGTATTTATGGAAGATGCCATCGATTTTGCCTTTGCGCCAGCTTATACCAGTGCATTGGAAGAAACCGAAATTAAACCGGTAACCCGCCCTGATCTTGAAAATATTGAAAAGATCAGTGAAGAAGAAGGTGCTACTTTTATTGTTAAGGTTGGTGTTAAACCTGAGATTAAACTGGGTGAATACAAAGGCGCTGAAGTGGATTCTTTAGAAGCTGTGATTACCGCCGAAGAGATGGCTGAAGAGCTGGCTAAAATGCAAGATCAAAATGCTCGCTTGGTTACCTTAGAAACCGGCGAAGTCAAAGATGGTGCAACAGTAACCATTGATTATGAAGGATTTTTAAATGATGAGCCTTTTATTGGCGGTAAAGATACCGATCATGAGCTGGTTATTGGTAGTGGAGCCTTTATTCCAGGTTTTGAAGAGCAATTAATTGGCGTCCAAATCGGTGAAGAAACAACCGTTAATGTGACCTTCCCGGATGAATACCATGCTGAAAACCTTAAAGGTCAAGCGGTAGTGTTTAAAGTAGCAGTCAAGGGAATCAAAGAAAAAGAATTGCCGGAACTCGATGACGATTTCGCCAAAGATACCAGCGAATTTGACACGTTGGATGAACTCAAAGCAGATGTTGAAGCGCGTTTGAAAGACGCTAAGACTGCAGAACTAAGAAAAGCGGCAGAAATAGCAGCGGTTAATTTTGCCGTCGAAAATGCCGAAATTGATGTTCCTTATTTAATGATTGAAGAAGAAGTGGACAATAATCTGCAAAACTTTGAATCGCAAATGAAACAACAGGGAATTTCGTTAGATGACTATTTTAAATTTACCAATGTTAATCGCGATGAGTTTAGAGAAAATCTGAAAGAAGATGCGGAAAGAAATATAAAAACCGAATTGATTCTTTCGAAAATTGGTGAAATAGAAGCGTTAGAAGCAACTGATGAAGAAATGGATGAAGAAATAAAAGTGTTTGCAGATGCCTATGGTCATGACTTTGAAGACTATAAAAAAGGCCTTCAGGAAAGAATGCTAGACTATATCAAGGCAAACATTATTAGAAGAAAGACAGTGGAAATGCTGGTAGATGTAGCTACTACTAATATTTCTGAGTAATAAATAAGAAAGCAGGAAAATGTATTCATGCTAACAAGTAAAACAACACAATCATTAATTTCTAACAATCTAGTACCCATGGTCGTTGAACAGACAGGCCGGGGCGAACGATCATATGATCTGTTTTCAAGGTTGTTAAAAGAACGGATTATCTTTTTAAATGGCGAAATAAACGAAAATTTGTCGTCGCTGATTGTTGGACAATTGATTTTCTTAGAAGCAGATAATGCTGAAAAAGATATTCAAATCTACATCAACAGTCCCGGCGGGTCAGTTACAGCGGGGCTTGCCATCTACGATACGATGAACTATATTCGCTGTAATGTTTCCACTATTTGTGTGGGTTTGGCGGCATCGATGGGGGCGTTTTTATTGGCGGCCGGTGAAAAAGGAAAGCGCTTTTCCCTGCCAAATAGTGAGATTATGATTCATCAACCTCTTGGGGGTGCCCAGGGTCAAAGTACGGATGTGGAAATTTATGCAAAACGTCTGATCAAAACACGAGAAAAACTAAATTTAATACTTAGCGAGCAGACCGGGCAACCCCTGGAAACTATTGCTAAAGATACTGATCGCGATAATTTTATGGATCCTGACGAAGCCAAGGCCTACGGATTGATTGATGAGATCATTGTGTCGAGATAGGAGGCTTAAAAATGGCAAGAAATGAAGATAGCATCGAAAATGCTCGATGTTCCTTTTGTGGTAAAAGCCAATCTCAGGTAAAACGGATGGTTGCAGGACCAGGCGTTTATATTTGCAATGAATGTATTGAACTCTGTGAAGAAATCATGGATGTGGACAGTATGCCTGAAGACATTGTCTTTGACGATGTTCCCAAACCGAAAGAGATTAAGCAAAAATTGAGTGAGTATGTGATTGCTCAAAATCACGCCAAGCGAGCGCTGGCAGTGGCTGTTTACAATCACTACAAGCGGATTACCGCGATGGACGAAAATGATGCGGAAGTAGAATTGCAAAAAAGTAATATTCTTTTAATTGGACCTACTGGATCTGGAAAAACCCTTTTAGCCCAAACACTGGCCCGGGTTTTAAATGTTCCTTTTGCAATTGCTGATGCCACTTCGTTAACTGAAGCGGGCTACGTTGGTGAGGATGTGGAAAACATTTTGTTAAAACTTCTTCAGGCCGCTAATTTTGATGTTGCCAAGGCTGAAAAAGGTATTATTTACATCGATGAGATCGATAAAATTGCCAGAAAAGGTGATAATCCTTCGATCACTCGAGATGTTAGTGGTGAGGGTGTTCAACAGGCACTTTTAAAAATATTAGAGGGCACAGTGGCTAATGTTCCGCCTCAAGGTGGACGTAAACATCCCCATCAGGATTTTATCCAGATTAATACCAATAATATTTTATTTATTTGTGGTGGGGCATTTGATGGCATGGATAAGGTCATTGAACAGCGAACGGAAAAAAGTTCGATGGGCTTTGGAGCAGACATTCGCAGTTCCAAAGAGAAAATCGAAGATGATAATCTAAGTTCTGTGCAACCCCAGGATCTGCTAAAGTATGGACTGATTCCAGAGTTTATTGGACGAA
Source organism: Acetobacterium sp. K1/6 (assembly GCF_034438075.1). NCBI lineage: Bacteria > Bacillati > Bacillota > Clostridia > Eubacteriales > Eubacteriaceae > Acetobacterium > Acetobacterium sp. K1/6. The sequence goes on from NZ_JAXQGA010000002.1 coordinate 83,858, forward strand.
TCCCGGTGATCGCCTCACTTGAACACCTGGATGAAGAGTCATTGATTCAAATACTCACAGAACCGCGAAACGCATTGGTAAAACAATATATTAAAATGTTTCGAATCGAAGGGGTTGAGTTGGAATTCCATCAGGATGCCCTGGTAGCGATTGCCAAAAAAGCCATGGATACCAAAACTGGTGCCAGAGGTCTTCGGGGGATCATCGAGAATATTATGCTAGATATTATGTTTGAAGTACCTTCCAATGAAAATATTGAAAAAGTAATCATCACTAAAGAAGTGGTTGAGAAACAAGTTGAACCGATTATGATTTTAGGACAAAAAAATGATAGCAAAACTAATAAAAATGATGTAGTATCTTAGATTTATTATAGGGCCGTTCAAAAGACCAACTACTCTTTGGTATTTAATACCGTGTATTTGAAATTTTGCGCGGCTTTTTTTAAAGTTTGGCTTATCAGAAATAGTAAAATACTATTATAATAGAAGCGGTAAGGAGTTGATTAATTTGAGTATCGAAAAAAAAGAAATTCCGGAAGAAAATACTGACCCGATCGGTCTGACTGAACCGGAGCTATTTGTTCAGGAAAAAGAAACCCTGCCACTCATACCGCTACGGGGAATGAGTGTGTTTCCAGGTATGGTGGTTCATTTTGATGTGGGCCGAGAAAAGTCTGTCAAAGCGTTAGAAGCTGCGATGGAGCGGGACCAGATGGCATTTTTAGTCACCCAAAAGGAAGTCATCAAAGAAGATATCAACCCGGATGACTTTTATCGTATTGGTTGCAGAGTCAAGGTCAAACAATTGCTTAAAATGCCAGATAATCTTGTCAGAGTTCTGGTTGAAGTTCAGGAAAGACGGGAAATTGTCGAATTTGAAAGCTTGGATCCCTATTTTCTAGTTACCACCAGACCGGTTCGTTCGGTGTACTATGATACAAAAGAGAATCGCACATTAGTCCGAATGATTCGAGAGTCGTTTGCCAATTATATGAATGTGACCCGGAAGGTCGCTACCGATCTGATTCTGGCAATGGATTCCTTAGATGATCCCGATCAGCTGATCGATATTATCGGTGCCAATTTGTTTTTAGATCTGGAAGATAGCCAGCGACTGATTCAGGAAACCGATGTGAATAAACGATTGGTGCTGACTTATGAAATTTTAGTCGAAGAAGTGGAAATGATTAAGATTGAACACAATATCGACGAAAAAGTTCGCAGTGAAATGTATAAGCACCAGCGGGAGTATTATCTTCGGGAACAGATAAAAGTGATTCAAAATGAATTAGGAGAAGGCGACGTTCAAAATGAACTGGATGTTTATCGGGAACGATTGGCCGCCCTGGATGTTGCCGATGAGGTTCGGGATAAGGTTTTAGGAGAGCTTAACCGATTAAATAAAGTACCACAGGGTTCTTCTGAAGCGGGGTTAATTCAGACTTATGTGGAATGGATACTCGATCTTCCCTGGAATACATTAACCGAAGAAACCATCGATGTTTCAATTGCCAGAAAAATATTGGATGAAGATCATTACGCCTTAAAAAAGGTAAAGGAGCGAATACTGGAGTATATCTCAGTGCTCCAGCTTTCAAAAAGCTTGAAATCACCAATAATCTGTCTGGTGGGACCACCTGGAGTGGGTAAAACATCGATCGCAAAATCTATTGCCCGGGCACTTAACCGTGAATATGTTCGGATGTCATTGGGCGGGATGCGGGATGAAGCTGAAATACGAGGTCATCGACGAACCTATATTGGTGCTATTCCCGGACGGATTCTTTACAACATTAAAAAATGCGGAACCCGGAATCCACTGTTTTTGCTGGATGAGATTGATAAGTTGGGACAGGATTTCAATGGTGACCCAGCCTCAGCACTTTTAGAAGTGTTAGATCCAGAGCAAAATAATACCTTTACCGATCACTATCTGGAACTGCCTTTTGACTTATCCCAGGTACTTTTCTTGACAACGGCCAATTCGTTATCAAGTATTCCCAGGCCACTACTGGATCGTATGGAAATCATTGAAGTAAACGGCTATGTTGAAAGTGAAAAAGTAGAAATAGCGCAGCGTTATCTAATTCCAAAACAATTAGAAATTCATGGGTTAAAAAAATCGACCTGTAAATTTAGTGAAGCGGTGATTAAAAATACCATTGAGTATTACACCAGAGAGTCCGGTGTCCGGGAACTGGAGCGAAAAATTGCCCAGGTTTGTCGGGTCGCCGCCAAAGAAATTGTTGAGCATAAGAAAAAAAGTATCAGCATTACCCAGAAGAACCTGGAAAAATTCTTAGGAAAGCATCGTTACTCCTTTGATACCGTTGGTGACAAAAAAGAAGTCGGTCTGGTCAATGGTTTAGCCTGGACACCAGTTGGTGGCGATACCCTGCAAATTGAAGTGATTGTTGTCGATGGGACTGGAAAGATTGAAATTACCGGTCAGCTTGGTGATGTCATGAAAGAATCTGTCAAAGCGGGCATTAGTTACATTCGTTCTCAGGCTGCGGTGTTGGGGATCGAGTCAGATTTTTACTCTAAAAAAGATATTCATCTCCATGTGCCAGAGGGTGCCGTCCCTAAGGATGGTCCATCGGCAGGGATCACCGTTACGACAGCCCTGATTTCATCACTGACCAATACGCCAGTGCCGCAAAATTTAGCGATGACCGGGGAAATAACTCTGAGCGGTCGAGTTCTGCCAATTGGTGGACTGCGGGAAAAATTGACAGCCGCCCATCGCGCCGGAATCAAAGAAATTATTTTACCAAAAGAAAATGAAAAAGATCTGGAAGATGTCCCAAATGTCGTTTTGGAGGCTTTACATATTCAGTCTGTTTCAAAAATGAGCGAGGTTACAAAAATCGTCTTTAAACAGTTACAATAAAGAGATTGACCAGACTCCCAGGAAATGGAGAACGTAATGAAAGTAACAAAAGCAGAGATTGTCATCAGTGCTGTGGCGGAAGCTCAGTACCCGGATGACAATCTACCAGAAATAGTGCTGCTGGGGCGTTCAAATGTTGGAAAGTCAACCTTTGTTAACACCTTGATTGAACGTCGCAGACTGGCACGAACCAGCTCTCAACCGGGAAAAACCCAAACCATGAATTTCTATCGGATTAATGACCGGTTTCACTTTGTCGATATGCCCGGATACGGCTATGCCAAAGCTTCAAAAACGGAACGGGAAAAATGGGGAAAAATGATTGAGAAATACTTAAGAAACAGAGAAAATGTCGCAATGATTTTTCAGCTTATTGACTCCCGGCATGATCCTTCCGAAGACGATTTGCTGATGTATGAATGGTTGGTCCATTACGGTCTTAATCCCATGATTATCGGCACCAAGGCGGATAAAATATCAAAAACTAATCAAAAAAAATCACTTAGCCATATTGCCAAATCATTGAATCTGAGAAGTTCCCGGGAAGTGATTCTTTTTTCAGCAGAAACAAAGCTGGGTAAGGAAGAAGTTTGGGAACACATTGAAAAGGTCTTAAAGTAAAAAAGGGCTTCCTGATGGGATACAAGCAGATGACTACGTTAGAATGATCGAACTGATCTGAACTTTGCGTTGTTGTCTTGGAAAAAGCTTCCTATTAGCAGGAAGCTTTTTCCAGTTCTGCGGTGATTAGAAATGAGGTAAACGATGACTGAAGAAAAAATTCGGTGTTTGGCAAAACAACTCGAAATCGATCTTGTTGGTTTTTTTGCGGTGGAACCGCTAACAGAATGTCTACCTCATTTGCTCAAGCGTCACCAGGCTGGATTATCCACTGGTTTTGAGGGGGGAGTGCCCATTGAAAGGATTGATTATCGCAGCGCCTATCCGTTTGCAAAAGCGGGGATTGTTATCGGTGTCAATAACTATCAGACCTTTGAGGGAATCGTGGATGGTCAACTGCGTGGTCATTTTGCTTCAGTTAGCTGGGGAGAAGATTATCATCGGGTGTTGAGGCGAAAAATGAATGAATTGATGCAAGCCATAAACGATGAACGGCAAAATTCAGGAGAATTACCGATGAATTATCAGGTGTTTGTTGATAATAGTCCGTTAGTTGATCGGGGATCGGCTTACCGTGCCGGTTTGGGCTTTTTCGGTAAAAACAATTGTCTGATCAATCACCATTTCGGTTCGTTTTTCTTTATCGGACAAATACTGGTGGATACTTACATTACCTTTACAAAACCCCAATTGGTTGAAAATGGCTGTGGTACTTGTCGACGCTGCCTGGATGTTTGCCCCAATCAAGCCCTCGGCGAAGGCTTCAGCCTGGATCCGTCAAGATGTATTTCATATCTTACGCAAAAGAAATCCCTTACACCCGATGAAGAAAACCGGATCAGCACCTATCTCTATGGATGTGATCTTTGCCAGCAGGTGTGTCCCTACAACCAGGACCTGAAGAAAACGCGGGAGAAAGCCTTTTGGATTGAAGCAGAGACCGCCTCGCCACCGCTGTCAGAAATTCTGATGTTGACGAACAGGGACTATAAAATTCGTTATGGAAAAACAGCAAGTGGATGGCGGGGTAAAAAAAATCTTATGCGAAATGCCCAACTAATCCTAAAAAAGGCATGAATAATTGCAGATTAAGTGTTATAATAATTAAGTTAAAGAACTTTTTATATTTATTTTAGTTAAACATGGAGGAAAAATGATACGAGATCGCTTTGCACCGAGCCCAACAGGGAATGTTCATGTTGGAAGCCTACGGACAGCACTGTACAACTATTTATATGCGAAAAAAATGGACGGAGAATTTCTGCTTCGTCTTGAAGATACCGATCAAACACGGTTAGAACAAGGTGCGGTGGATAATTTACTGGATGCACTGAACATGACTGGTGTAATTCCCGATGAAGGCTTAATAAAAGAACATCATAAGGTCATTCAAAAAGGTCAGCATGGCCCTTATATTCAGTCGCAACGCCTGGATATCTACAAAAAATATATTGAGATACTCCTGGATCAGGGACAAGCTTATTATTGTTTCTGTACTAAAGATCGGTTGGATGAGGTCAGAAATAGCCAAAAGGAAAAGGGCGAAACCCCTAAGTACGATGGCAAATGTCGAGAATTATCAAAAGCGGAAATCACATCTAAGCTTGAAGCGGGGCTACCCTACACCGTCCGATTGAAATTACCGGAAAACCATGTAATTACCTTTGATGATATGGTTAGGGGAGTCATTGAGATGAATACCAACGACTTGGATGATCAGGTGCTGCTAAAAGCAGATGGATTCCCGACCTATCACATGGCGGTCGTCGTTGATGATCATCTGATGGCGATTACCCACGTTATTCGGGGAGAGGAGTGGTTGCCATCAACACCAAAACACACCTATCTTTATGAATGTTTTGGCTGGGAACCGCCCAAATTTGTTCATTTGCCCAATATCTTAAATGATGACCGTAAAAAGCTTAGCAAACGCCAGGGTGACGTATCAGTAGGTGATTTTTTGGCGAAAGGGTATTTGCCGGAAGCGTTGGTTAATTTTCTGGCATTACTTGGTTGGAGTCCGGAGAATGAACAAGAAATATTTTCCATGGCGGAATTGATCGAGGCGTTTGATCTTTCACGAATCAATAAATCTGGAGCTGTTTTTGATCGGGCCAAGCTCAACTGGATGAATGCCCATTATATCAAAGAATTACCAATCGAAGCGCTGGTTAGTCATCTGACGCCTTTTTTAGTCGATGCCGCGGTGATTACTCAGGAAGAAGTAGCAGCAAAACAGGAATGGCTATTCAAGGTTGCACAGATTTTAAGAGATCGGATTGAATATTTTGCCCAGGCACCTCAGGAACTGGAATTGATCTTTAAAAATGATTTTATCATTGAGGACGAGGAAGCGCTGGCATTATTACACGAAGAATCGTCAAAACGCCTTTATGAAGCCCTTATTGCTAAAATCGAGGCGACCGAAGTACTGGACGCCGCCCGAGGAAAAGCGATGCTCAAAGAAATTCAAAAAGAAGAAAAAATAAAAGGAAAGATGCTCTTTATGCCAGCCCGGATCATGATCACAGGGGAAATGCATGGACCGGATCTGACTTTAATTATGGATGTATTGGGAAAAGATGAGGTTTTAAGCCGAATCAAGTCAGTTGCATCGATTATGCAATGATAAATTAAAAACAAAGGAGGAAAGCACATGAGTAAGCAAAAATCAAATAATAAGAGAAAAAGCGGCATTCAATTGATCCTGATTACACTGTTTATTGCGTTAGTGGGATATATACTCTTTAGTGGGGTGTCAGTGGGTGTTTATGACATCGGTAATGTTGGCAATAATATCAACTACGGCTTGGATTTAACCGGCGGGGTAAATGTAGTCTTGGAAGCTGAAGCAACGGATGATGACCCAGTGACGGCAGAAAAAATTGAGTCCGCCATGCTAACGATTCGGCAGCGAATTGATACCCTGGGCGTTTCAGAACCAACGATCACCAAACAGGGTGATAACCGGATCCGGGTTTCGATTCCATCAGTTAGTGATCAGGAAGAAGCACTGACACTCATCGGAAAAACAGCCCAGTTGGAATTTGTGGGACCTGACGAAACCGTTATCCTAACTGGGAAAGACGTTGTTGATTCCAAGGGTGTTATGCAAACAGATAGTTCAGGCTTAGAAAAAGCGGTTGTTACCTTAAAATTCAGCGATGAAGGTACAAAGCTTTTTGCTGATGCCACCCAAAAATACATTGGACAGGCGATTAAGATTAAACTGGATGACGAAATTATTTCGTCACCAACGGTTAACGTGGCAATTACTAACGGAGAAGCTGTGATTGAAGGCATTGGAAACATCGATGAAGCGGGAAATCTGGCCTCACTCATTCGTGGCGGGGCCCTGCCAGTCAAACTGGTACCCATTGAAGTAAGAACAGTGGGACCAACCTTAGGTCAGAATTCCCTCGATAAAAGCATTTATGCCGGGATGATCGGAATTGGCCTGGTACTCATCTTTATGCTCGTTTTTTACCGTGGTCTGGGAATTATTGCCGATCTGGCACTGGTTATCTTTATCATCTTTTTTATGATTATTTTGACAGCTCTCAATGTCACTTTGACACTGCCGGGTATTGCTGGTCTGATTCTCACCATTGGGATGGCAGTAGATGCCAATGTTATTATTTTTGAGCGAATCAAAGAAGAGGCACGATTAGGGAAATCCTTGCTGACAGCGATTGACAATGGTTTTTCAAGAGCGTTTAAAACGATTCTGGATTCAAATGTGACCACATTAATTGCCGGTTTTGTCCTCTTCTTTTTAGGAAGTGGGAGTGTCCAGGGATTTGCCGTCACCTTGATTTTAGGAATACTGGTGAGTATGTTTACCGCCGTTGTGATTACCAAGCAACTGATTATTTTACTTGTAAAAACGGAATTGTTTAAAAGCAATACGTTTTACGGAATATAGAAAGGAGACCATAATGAAAAAGAACATTCAAGTAGTAGAAAAAAGCAAAATATGGTTTGCCTTCTCATTGATACTTATTGCCATCAGTATCGGTTCGCTATTTATCAATGGACTAAATTTCGGCATTGACTTTATTGGCGGAACCATTGTAACCATTGAACTTAATACACCCTTTGAAACCAGTGATGCCAAGGCATTGATTGAAGAGTATGACTCAAGTGCCGATGTGACCTATGCCGGTGAAGCCAAAACTCAGGTGATTATTTCCACTAAAAAAGACTTATCAACTGATGACCGACAGGCATTATTTGCTAAGTTTCAGGAAAAATACAATTTAGAGGATACCGACTTGTTATCGATTGATACAGTGAGCCCTTCAATCGGTGCGGAGATGGCCAACAGTGCCATGATTGCTGCTGTTGTCGCGGTTTTACTGATGCTGGTATACATTACCTTTCGTTTTGAATTTATGTTTGGACTAGCAGCAGTGGTTGCCTTAATCCATGATCTGATCATCGTGTTGGGTGTTTACTCGATCTTCCAGATTCAAGTCAATTCGCCATTAATCGCAGCCTTGTTAACGATTTTGGGTTATTCCATCAATGATACCATTGTTGTATTTGACCGAATCCGGGAAAACCGTCCCAAATTCGGCAAATATGATTTCGCTAACTTAGTTGATACCAGTGTATCTCAAACGCTACAACGAAGTATCAATACGTCATTTACTACCTTACTGGCGATCGGCGCCTTGTATGTCTTTGGGGTCCCGGCAGTACAGGATTTTGCATTACCGTTAATGGTAGGGATTGTAAGCGGAACCTATTCGTCGATCTTTGTTGCCAGTACGCTTTGGTGTAAGGTCAAAGAATTTCAGGCAAGCAAGAAAACAGCGCTCAAAAACTAGTGTTACAAAAAAGATAACAAACGTGATTTAAGAATGATTTGGCGTCATGGAGGCAACTCCCTGACGCTTTCGTTTTAGGTGTTAAAGAATTCAGGAAGTTTATTTTGGATTCAGTCTCGAGGTAAAGATGTCAGATAAAACCAAATGGATATTGAGGAAAAATAAAAACAGTCATTTAAATCCATCAGACTATGAAAGTTTAAAAAAGCAGTTAATGCAAAATTTGGATTTGGGAAGCCGTGCTGCCGAAATACTCATTAATCGTGGGATGGACTCGATTCTACAAACCAAACGTTACCTCAATCCCTCTCATGATGATTTGCATGATCCGTTTCTTTTTAATGATATGGAAAAAGTTGTAAAGCGGATTGTAAAAGCGCAGGAAGCCAATGAAAAGATATGTCTCTATGGTGATTATGACGCCGATGGCACAACGGGAGTATCGATTCTGCTTCACTTTCTTAAGAGCAATGGATTTAATGTCACCTATTTTATTCCTAATCGGTTGATTACAGGTTATGGACTTCATACGACGCCATTGCAGACATTAGTTGACGAGGGGGTAGGCCTGCTGATTACGATCGATAACGGCATTACGGCCAACGATCAAGTCGAATTCTGCAATCAACATAAAATGGACGTGATCATTACCGATCATCATGAGTGTCATGGGACGCTTCCGGCAGCACTTGGAATCATTAACCCCAAGGTGCCCGGTTCAAACTATCCCTTTAAAGAATTATGTGGTGCTGGTGTGGCCTTTAAGCTGGCCCAAGCAATAAGTATCCGGTTAAACGTCGATCTGGATTTACAGAATGCTGTAGAGTGTGTGGCTTTGGCCACCGTTGCTGATCTGGTTCCGCTTCAGAACGAGAATCGAAGCTTGGTTTTTCTGGGACTAGCGTATTTAAACTCTAGTCCTAGAAATCCTGGCATTCGAGCACTCATAGAAGCCAGTGAATTGACGCAGTTAAAGGCCTGGCATTTTGGATTTGTTTTGGGTCCTAAGATTAATGCCGCCGGCCGTTTAGGTGAAGCACATCACATTGTTGATTTACTCACCGGAAGCGACCCGGTAAAGCTGATGGAATTGGCTAAGTTTTTAAGTGAGGAGAATCGTAAACGTCAGGATTTGGAGCTGGCTATCCTGGCGGACGCCCTTGTGCTAGTCGAATCGCAGGAGTTGAATAAGGATGATATCATGATCGTTGTGGGTGAGAACTGGCACTCCGGGGTGATTGGTATTGTAGCCAGCCGGATTCAGGAGAAATACTATCGCCCGGTGATCGTTATCAGCGTCGTTGATGGTATTGGGAAGGCATCGTGTCGCAGTGTTGAAGGGTTTAATATTTTTGAGGCGCTTAAGTCCTGTGGCGAATATTTCAGCAGTTACGGCGGCCATGATCAAGCTGCTGGTTTTAGTATTAAAGCACAAAATATTGGAACAATGATTGAAAAAATCAAAAATTACGGGGAGTCTGTTGGAATAAAAAAGCACCTGATCAGAAAAATTCCCTATGATGCCATTATCAGTGAAGATGAAATCACCTGGGAACTTTTTGAAGTCTGTTCTCGTTTTGAACCCTGCGGTCTTGGTAATCCCGGGGTACAGTTTGTCATTGACAAGCCAGACATTATTTCAATGGGAACCATGGGGAAGGAAGCTAATCATTTACGTTTGAGCTTGAGAAATGATATCAAGGGCGTTGGTTTTGGGTTTGGTGATTTTTATCGCACGCAGCCGGATTTAGCGCTGACTGGTTATCAGGGCGTGGAATTGTTATGTCGTTTAGACGCAAATGAATATCGGGGAAATAAAACCCTGCAATTGTTGGTAAAAGACATCAGGTTGAATCCCATCTGGAATTTGGAAACGGCCAAGCGTTTAGTAAAAGCGATTGTCCAATCAGAAAATCCAGGAGCTTTAATTGACTTGGCAACGGATAACATTAATCCTGGAGATTTGCATTTACTGCGAGAGACGGTCAAACACGTTTATCTTATCCTTGGTAATGCGTCAGGAAGTGGGATATCCGTTTACTCAAAAAAGAATCCTGACCTATCGCCATTTCATTTTTTAATGGCATGTGAAGTATTAAGGGAAGTCGGGTTGATTGCGTATGGATTTAAGGATGGTTTGCTTTTTTCCAAAATAATAGAAACAAGGAAAAAAAAGGATATTCAAAACACGAAACTAATGATAAAATTAAAAAAAATGATTAGTGAACGATAAGGGAGATTTAAGATGGATCTAAAAGAGAATATTGGCATTTATGAAGATTTTCCAAAAGAAGGCATTAGCTTTAAGGATATTAACAGCCTGATTTTAAACCCCAAGGCTTTTCAGTATGTCATTGACGAGATGGCTAAGGTTGCAAAAGCTCTGGATGCAAACATCATCGTAATTCCAGAAGCCAGGGGCTATATCTTTGGCACGCCACTGGCTTATTTAATCGGAGCGGGTCTGGTGCCGATAAGAAAACCAGGTAAATTACCTGGTGAAATTTCATCAGAAGCCTATGATTTGGAATACGGATCAAATGTTGTGGAGATGCAAAAAAATGCCATCAAGCCGGGAGACCGGATTATCATCGTCGATGATTTATTGGCCACCGGCGGAACCATGATGGCGGCGACTAAACTGATCGAAAATCTGGGTGGGGAAATTTCAGGTATTATTACGCTGATTGAACTGACAGATTTAGGCGGCCGCGAGCTGCTTAAGAATTATTTTGTACACTCGATTGTGACCTACCCCTACTAAAAGTACTCATTAATTAAAAAGGCAGAAACGATATGGATAATGACGCAGTAAAAGGAAAAATTGACAATGTAATAAACCTGGTAAAAGCTAACAATCCAGATGCCGAAACGGATATGATCAATAAGGCCTATGACCTGGCTAGGGAAGCCCATAAAGATCAGAAACGTTTGTCTGGAGAGGACTATGTAATTCATCCGGTTTCTGTTGCTTACATTCTAGCTGAAATGCAAATGGATACAGAAACAATTGTTGCTGCCATTTTACATGATGTAATTGAAGATACCATCTATTCCTATGATTATATCAAGGAAGAGTTTAATGAAGATATTGCAGATTTGGTCGAAGGTGTCACAAAAATTGGACGGATTGGTTTTCAATCCAAAGAGGAAAGTCAGGCCGAAAACCTTCGCAAAATGATTCTGGCGATGTCGAAAGATATTCGGGTTATTCTAATCAAGCTGGTTGACCGGCTACATAATATGCGGACCCTGGAATACATGCGCGAAGCAAAGCAGCTTGAAAAAGCCAAAGAAACGCTTGATATTTATGCACCCTTGGCAAATCGGCTGGGAATTTCTACGATCAAGTGGGAGCTTGAAGATTTAGCACTAAAGTATCTGGACCCAGAGGGATATTATGATCTGGTTCAGAAAATTAAAATTAAAAAAAGTGCCCGGGAAGCTTATATTGCTGATGTAATTGATGTTTTAGCTAAAGAAATTGATAAAGTCGGCACGCATGCTGAAATTTACGGACGATCTAAACATTTTTATAGCATCTATCGAAAAATGAAGAATCAGAACCGCAGCTTTGATGAAATCTATGATCTGATTGCAGTTCGGGTTATTGTGGATTCATTAAAAGATTGTTATGGCGTCCTGGGAGTGGTTCATTCTCAATGGACGCCGATTCCGGGACGGTTTAAAGACTATATTGCGATGCCTAAACCCAATCTCTATCAATCCATTCATACAACGGTTATGGGCCCCAAAGGGGAGCCCTTTGAAATTCAGATTCGCACCAGAGAAATGCATGAAACCGCAGAGTATGGGATTGCCGCTCACTGGAAGTATAAAGAAGGCCGAATGGATGCCAAGGACAACAAGTATGAAGTACAGATGTCCTGGCTGCGCCAAATGCTTGAACTCCAGCGTGATTCGGAAGACGCCGGGGAACTAGTGGAAACCATCAAGGTGGATCTGCTAAACGAAGAGGTCTATGTTTTTTCACCCAAAGGTGCGGTGGTTCCGTTGCCGGCGGGATCATGTCCCCTAGATTTTGCCTATCGGATTCATAGTGATATCGGAAACAGCTGCGTCGGGGCTCGGGTAAACAATAAAATTGTGCCACTGAACAGCCCTTTAAAAAGCGGGGACATCGTCGAAGTCATGACTTCTAAAAATTCCAACGGCCCCAGTCGGGACTGGTTGACCTTTGTCAAAAGTGCCCACGCCCGGAATAAAATTAAGCAGTATTTTAAAAAAGAAGAAAAAGACGAAAATGTGCAAAAGGGTCGAAGTATTCTGGAACGGGAAATCAAGCGTGAGGGGTTGCAACACTCTAATCTTTTGAACTTGAATAACCTGGAACTTCTGGCTGAAAAATGCAGTTTTAAAAACCTCAATGATTTTTATGCTGCCATTGGTTATAATGGGATAAAAATTGGAACTGTTTTTCAGAAAATGAAACTGCTTTTTCCCAAGGAATTTCCTGAAGAAGTTGAAGAAATTGTTTTAAAAAAGCCCACCAAGGATGCCAAGAAAACCAGTAGCACCGTCATTGTTGCCGGACATAATGAAATTGATGTTCATTTTGCTAAATGCTGTAATCCGGTGCCCGGCGATAAAATAGTTGGGTACATTACTAAAGGGCGGGGTATTTCTGTTCATCGAGCGGATTGTTCTAATGTTTTAAACCTTACCGATCCCAATCGGATTGTGGAAGTGGAATGGAATAAATACAGTACGGGTTCTTTTACAGCAGAAATTCACATCAAAGCTAAGGAATCCCCTGGAACGATCATCCAGATTTCAAAGACTTTTCTCGATATGGGCATACCCGTGACCGCGCTCAATGCCAAAAATGAAAAAAATGAATACGACTTTTTTTCAGCCACCCTTGAAGTTAAAAGCCGTCGGGAACTAAATTTATTAATTAAAAATTTAAACAAAATAAAAGAAATTATCCAGATTTACCGAGTATAAGGAGACGTTATGCGGGCAGTCATACAGCGGGTATCCGCTTCAGAAGTACGGATTGGTAATGAGTCGGTGGGAAAAATTGCCGAAGGACTCAATGTACTTCTCGGAATTAAAGAAGACGATACCGAAACCGATATGGACTATATTATTAATAAACTGGTCAACCTGAGAATATTTGAAGATGCTGATGGAAAAATGAATCGGTCCATTCTTGATGTGGATGGGGAACTTTTGCTGGTTTCTCAGTTCACCCTTTATGGTGACTGTCGAAAAGGGCGGCGCCCAGGCTTTACCCGAAGTGGCCCAGTGGACCAGGCCGAGAAAAAATATGCTATTTTTGTTGATAAATTGAAAGATCAGCCAATAAAGAAAATTGAAACCGGTGTTTTTCAGGCCGAAATGGAAGTCTTAATCGTCAATGACGGGCCGGTAACTTTGTTACTTGACAGTGAAAAGAAATTTTAGATAAATTAGGGAGAAACAGATGAAAGTAATAAAAAAATCCCTGGGACAGATGGGAACGAACTGCTATGTGGTCTGGGATGAAAAAACGTTGGAAGCAGCAGTCATTGATCCCGGGTTTGAGGATCAGCGGATATCTGATATCATTAATGAAAACAAACTGAAGGTGAATTATATTTTGCTGACTCACGGTCATTTTGACCATCTTGGTGGTGTCAATCAGATTAAAAAGTTAACCGGTGCCAAGGTTCTCATTCATGAAAATGATGCTGATTGTCTTATTGATCCGCGACGTAACCTTTCGGTTCTGGCAGGCATGTCGATGATATTGGAACCGGCTGATGGTTTTTTAAATGAAAATGAGACCATTACCTTAGGTAATATTGCTTTCCGGGTGATTCATACACCAGGCCACTCAAAGGGCGGTATCTGTCTTCTGGCAGAGGATCAGCTTTTTGCCGGAGATACCCTTTTTAATACCTCCATTGGTCGGACTGACTTTGCCGATGGTGATTTGAATGAATTGCTAAATGGAATTAAATCAAAATTGTTTGTTCTGGACGATGCAACCACTGTATTGCCGGGACATGGCGAGAATACGACCATTGGGTACGAAAAAACGAACAATCCTTTTTTAAAGGGGCGTTTTTAGAGAGCCGATGAGAGTACTTCGCTTTGATTTAGAACGACCGGAATTGGAGTATTATTTCCACGAATTATATCAGGCCTTTGACCCAGGCGTAAAAAACGTCGTATCGGGAGCTGCTGATGGTGTATTATCTCAAAGAAAGCGGGGGAATCAAGTCATTCTGACCCTGACATGGGACGATGGAAAAACATTAACTCGGGCCTTTCAAGTTAATAACAGTGATGATCCTCTTGAAAATAGTATTTACAAGGGGTTTCTTTATGATTTTTTATCTGAGTATTTTGACAGGCAGCTGCAGTGGGGAACATTAACAGGAATCAAACCCGTTAAAATGGTGCAAAAGTATGTAAAACAAGGGTGGAGTCCAACAGAAATCAACAATCGATTCAGAAAATACTATCGGGTCAGTCGTGACCGCACGGACTTATTGATGCGGATTGCAAAAAAACAAGCTGATTTTATTCCCGCTGTACAAGCGTGTGCAAATTCTCACCTGATTAGTCTATATGTGGGGATTCCGCTTTGTCCGTCCAAATGCGATTATTGCTCCTTTGTATCCACGATCGTCGACAAAAAGGGTGAAAATCTTGAACAGTACTTTGATCATTTGCTTGTTGAAATAAAAAAAACTGGCGAAATACTAAGCGCTTCAGATTTACGGATTGATACTTTATATATTGGTGGTGGAACGCCGACGGTGTTAAGCGCCATTCAGTTGGATGCGCTGATGTCATCGTTGGAAGAATCCCTTGATTTATCCCATCTCAGAGAATATACCTTAGAAGCAGGGCGACCAGAAACCATTAACCGAGATAAGCTAAAGGTTGCAAAAGATCATGGCGTGGAGCGGCTTTGTCTCAATCCCCAATCGATGAATCCGCAAACGTTGCAAAGTGTGGGAAGACCATGGGAAGCCGGACTGATCGAGAAACAGGTAGCACTCGTCAAATCCTTCGGCTTTAAAACCTTGAACATGGATCTGATTGTGGGATTGGGAAATGAAACACCGGATGATTTTTTACGATCACTGGACGCTGTTATTGCACTTGCACCAGAAAATATAACGATCCATAATCTATCGATTAAAAAGGGCTCCAGAATCAAAGATCAAAACGGGATTGTCGTTAAAGAGGGCTATGGTGAAGGCTTTTATCAGGCGGTGAAGAGCCGTTTAAGTGGTGAAGGTTTTGAACCCTATTATCTGTATCGTTTAAAATACACCAGAGATAACAGTGAGAATACGGGGTATGCAAAGCCGGGACATGAAGGGATTTATAATATTCTGATGATGGCTGAATGCCAGTCTACTATCGGTATCGGAGCCGGAGCAACGGGAAACCTCTATGATCCAGTTACCGATAATATCAGAAAGGTCTTTACGGTTAAGGACGTGAGGACTTATAATGAACGGTTTGAGGAGATTGTGGAGAAGAAGTGTGAAGCTTATAAACAAACACTTTAAACGGGTTTGACAAATTAAGATGTTTACTAACGGTTAAAGAATAATAGGCTGTAATTTCCTAAATAGTAACGGAAAAAGATATTTTGTAATGTAGTTGTAATATTATTCAAAATTATATTGACAATTTGTAAATGCTCATGCTATTATTAATTGCTCCAAGAATTGCATAGTGTGATATTAAGTAAAGGCAAACTTAACGAAAGTTGAAGACGCAAAGCATAGAGTCTAAAGTCGCATGTAATTGTGCGACTATGATAGTCTAGCTACCATAATTATGGTAGCTTTTTTTTTGTTCGCAATTGTTATTTGCAGCAGTTTAAGTCTATTACAAATATATGAAAGAGGTATTTATGGGCATATTTGAGGAAATTTGTCAAAAGAAGGAGAAAATTCTTGTTGTTGGCCTTGGTTACGTAGGAATCCCCTTGGCGATTGGATTTTCGGAGAAGGTTGATGTTATCGGCTTTGATATTGATAAAACTAAAATTGACAAGTATAAAAACGGAATTGACCCGACAAATGAAGTCGGAAATGAGCGAATAAAAAAGACAGCATTAGATTTTACATGTGACGAAAAATGTATTGCAAATGCTAAATTCATTATTATTACAGTTCCAACACCAATTTTTCAAGATAAAAGGCCAGATCTAAATCCGGTGATTGAGGCAAGTAAAATGGTTGGTAGATATATGAAGAAAGATACCATAATTGTCTTTGAGTCTACAGTTTATCCGGGAGTTACCGAAGATATCTGTATACCAATATTACAACAGGAATCAGGCTTGATTCCGGGAATTGACTTTTCAGTCGGTTATTCGCCTGAACGAATCAACCCGGGAGATAAGCAACATCGACTAAAAAACATACCCAAAATTGTTGCTGGATTAGATATTGAAACGCGCCAAATAATTGCTAATGTATATCGATTGGTAGTGGAAGCAGATATTTTTGAGGCTGAATCTATCAAGGTAGCAGAAGCGGCTAAAATTGCTGAAAATGCACAAAGAGATATAAATATTGCATTTATGAATGAATTAGCAATGATCTTTGATCATATGAATATAAATACTGAGGACGTCATCAAAGCAATGAACACAAAATGGAATGCACTGAATTTTTACCCTGGCCTAGTTGGGGGGCATTGTATTGGCATAGATCCATATTATTTTATATATGAAGCAGAAAAACTTGGCTATAATTCACAAATTATATCTGCTGGAAGAAGAATCAATGATGATATGAGCAAGTTTGTTGTTGAAGCAGTATTTAGACAATTAATTAAAGCGGATATTAGTATCAAAGAGACAAATATCTATGTTTTAGGTATTACGTTTAAAGAGAATTGCAAAGATTTAAGAAACTCAAAAGTATGGGATATTATTGAATTATTAAAAGGGTATTATTTAAATCCAATGATATGCGATCCAACTGCAGATAAGGAAGAAGTATATAAAGAGTATCAATGTTGTTTGGTTGATGTTGATCAGATAAGTGATGCTGATTGTATTGTTTTCGCAGTTGCACATGATGATTTTAAGTGTCTTTCCCTGAATGAAGTTAAAAAGATGTATCGCAAAATTGAAACTGCTGGTAAAGTATTGATTGATATAAAAAGTATATTCAATAAAAAAGAGGCTGAAAACTTTGGCTTTCAGTATTGGAATCTGTAGATAAAGGGGATTGAGTTTGAAAAGCTTTCGAAATGTTGGAAATGGGATTAAAATCATAAGTGTAGCAGTTTTCCTGATCTTATTACTTACCTTAGTATTTTACTTTCTTTTTAAAGATTCAAGTACTCTGATAAGTGAAATGATCGTAAATAAAATTCAGTATGATGCTTCAAAAGAGATTGATGACGCTTTAACCAGATTAAGCAATGATCGTCAGAAAGCCGACATTATAGTAGGTACAGAAACAAATAATGGTGTCATAGCACTAACCTTTGACGGTCTTTCAGACCGGGAAACAATGGATAAAATTATTGTTTTACTGAATGAAAATAAAATGAATGGAACATTTTTTGTTTCGGGAATAGAAGCTGCAGAAGATGGTGAAGCTGTGAAGAATATTGTTACAAATAATCAAATGGTTGGTAACTACACACTTTCCGGATCAAAAGACATTATGAATCTTTCACAGCAGGAACAGATTGAAGATTTATGCAGGGCTAACCTAGTCTTGAAGAGCATATTGGGAATTACTCCAACTTTACTGAAATGCAATACAACACATTATGGTGATTCAATCCTTGAATCAGCATATGCAAGTAATTTGAATAAGGTTGTTTTATCGAATCAGTACCTTAGCTATCAAAGTTTTTCATCATACGAGATGACGACAAACTATATAAGAAATATTAAAACTGGAACCATTGTTTCAATAAAACTGGATGATGTACTAGATGAATCCGAATATAGGAAGTCAAATCAACCTATTCAGCCCGCTATTGATAAGAAAACACTTGATAAAAAAAGTACAGAAGAGAGTGTCACTGAGGAAGAGCAGCTGATTCAAATGATTACATGGTTGTTGAAAGCTCTCAAAGAAAATGGTGTAAGAACTGTATTTGTTGATGATGACGCTTTAACAACAGCAGCGATAATAACTTCTCAAGAAAGTAAGGGTTCATCACAAGGAAGTCAAACTGCAGCCTTTTTAGGATTACCGATAGTATCGAGTTCACAAACAAAGCTGCCAGAAAAAAACAATGATTCCAAAACAGATCAAATTGACTACCCTGATTTTAAACCCATGATTGAAAAAAACGAACAAAAGAAAGCACCAGTCGTCAGTCATTTATACACCTCGGAAAAAGGAGTCGTTTTCACATTTAGAGGCATCAGTAATGAAGTAGTTCTTGATAATGTTTTAGGGGAATTGGAGGATATGGGAAATGCCAAAGCAACATTTTTTGTCACCGCTGAAGAAATTGAAGCGTATCCGAGTCGAATCGCTAGAATAATCGAAAAAGGTCATGAATTAGGAAATGGCGGGGTTACTCAGGATTCACATCTGCAAAATCTCAGTGTAGAAGAAGTCTGCAAAGAAATCTACAGATGCGATTTACTGCTGACAAGCATAGGGGTTAATTCGAACAATTATATGCCTGGCTATGGATATACAGAAGGAAATATCAGAGAGGCCGTTTCGGTTATCAGTAATGGTGAAAAAGAATACAATTTAATAACTTATACTGTCTCGATGGTTAGAAACTCCTTTTCCACGATGCCTGCTGACGAAATCATAGAAACATGTTTGCCTGTCTATGTTTATAAATCGCTTAAGCGTGGTGATATCGCGTATTTCCGCATGGATTCGACTGTATTTAATGACAACGCGGAAATGGTAGGAGAACTCGTCAGTCTGGTTGCTGAGAATTATGTTTTCAACGGCTATGTATCAGTTTGTGTGGATAGTACGGAAGAAGATTCGAAATTTGAAACAAGACAAATTCCTATTAATTTTGAAATTCTACCTTTATCTCACATGATCAATACCTATGAAAATTTTGAAACTGGTACAAGAGGGTTGTACTCAATTCAGTCACCAAGCGAAGCGGTTGAGATTGATAAGATTGATTCAGAAACTGCGGATCAAATGATTTACTCAAACTATATTGGTAATCCAAGCGTATCAGGTTCGCAACTGAAAGGTTTTATCGATACAACCGGTATTGACACAACTGGTAAAATTGATGAAAATAGCGAAAACGTCATTTATTTAACGTTTGATGATTGGGGTGGTGATCCAGTAATTATGTCAATTCTCGATGTTTTAGAAAAACATCAAGTTGAGGCGTCATTTTTCGTTATCGCCAAGAATATTGATATCGATCAGGAAGATTTGCCAAAAGAAGAGCAAGTCAGTCCGAATCCTAATCTGCTGCGAGAAATGGCACTGAAAGGTCATGATATTTGCAGTCATAACTATTTTCATATGCTAATTGATATTGATGATGACCTTAAACAAAAAGAAACCCTTCAACATGAACTTGTCAGAAGTTATAAAACACTTTCAATGATAGTTGGTGATATTGCTGAACCGAAACTCTTTTTTAGACCACCAACACTTGCTGTATCGCAAACAGGCTTACAAACTGTTTTTGAAAGTGGCTATAAAAAAAGCATCAGTGGAGATTTTTCCGTACATGATTATGACTGTACAAGTGCTGAGGAGGTTTTTAATACATTAGAATATGGAAATGGAACCTATGAGATTGGTGCGGGAAGCATCGTAATCCTACATATGAATGATCAAAGCGGATTTACAGCGGAAGGGCTGGATATTTTTCTCACGGAAAATGCGAATAAACCAGAAGAAGAACGGTACGAGTTCGCAAAATTGAGCGATTATCTGAATGAAGAGTGATGATTACTTAACAAAAGAAGCGGAGTGAATAATCGAAATGGAAAAAATTACATGATTTTCTCAAAGAAAAAAAGTAGAAATATTGAAGATGTTTTATTAGCGGAGAACGGCGATCGAAGGTTACTCTCTAATGTACCTGATGTTGAAAAAATCAGATCGAACGTTGATCGACGGGGTGAAAAAATATTCGGAGATGGAAATGACATAAAACGATTATCTCAGGGAAAGAAGGCCGGAACACGTTTCAAGGTAGATTTTGAAGCACTGTTAGTTTGTGGTAAAAGTGGCCGAAAAAAACAAACAATTCATTGTCAAGTTGAAGATATTTCCTCTACGGGATTATCAATTATACTTACGGAAGAAGACAGTAAGCGGATTGAAGAATTTGAATGGTATGCTTTGAAATTCGAAATTATTCCGGGATCGATGCCAGAAGGCTATGAAATGAAAGTTAACATCAAGGCGAAGATGGTAAGGAGAAGGGCTGTTGCGGATAACAAAATTATCTGCGGCATGGAGTTTAATAAGACATTGAGTGAGTATGCCAGTAAAAAAAAGGATCGTTATTCTCTGGTTGTTGCGAGTGGGCTTCTGCTCGCGGTTTCAATTTTTATCATATTGATGCGTGCTGAAAGCGTAATATATTTCAAATTTAATAAAGCACTTTATTTATATAGTATTATCGCAGCAGTTTTTTTATTAAGCCGTTACCTTTTTGGGGTTATGTATAAACAGGTGCCTATTAATCCGGAATTCACACCGGGTGTCACAATTATAGTTCCGTGTTTTAATGAAGAAGAATGGATTCAACGATGTATTTTAAGTTGCATTAATCAGGATTATCCTGCGGATAGAATTGAGGTAATTATTGTTGATGATTGTTCAAATGATCAATCGGTTGAAAAGATTAAAGAAATAGTTGAAATCTTGTATCAGGAAGCGAATCGGTATCAAACCAGAGATAGATTAAAATATCTAGTTCAAAGTGAAAACAAAGGAAAGCGTGATGCTTTAGCTTGGGGTGCCGAGAGGGCCATGCATGAGTTGCTTGTATTTGTAGATTCAGACAGCTTTCTTGATCCGTTCGCAATTCGCAATATTGTGCAGCCGTTCCAGGACCCCAAAATGGGTGGTGTTGCAGGAAGAACAGATGTTGCAAACACCTATACAAACGGACTAACAAAAATGCAAGCGGTTCGATATTACATTTCTTTTCGGATTATGAAAGCAGCAGAAGCATATTTCGATGCTGTCACCTGTTTGTCCGGCCCACTTTCATGCTATCGAAAAAAAATCGTTTTGGATAATAAAGAACAATGGTTAAATCAAACATTTTTTGGACAAAAAGCGACTTTTGGGGATGATCGTAGTATGACAAATTTTGTGCTTCAAAATCATCGAACAAGTTATCAAGACAGTGCGGTATGTTCAACAATTGTACCAAATCGCTATAATATCTTTTTAAAGCAACAAATGCGTTGGAAACGCTCATGGCTGAGAGAGTCATTGATTGCAGGTTCTTTTATCTGGAAGAAGGAACCATTTATGGCGGTTTTTTTCTATATGGGGTTAGTTGTTCCTATTGCCGCCCCTATTGTCGTGATTTATAATCTTATTTATATCCCACTTGTTTTGCGAGTTTTTCCGACAACATTTTTCGTCGGATTACTAATGATGGCTTTACTAATGAGTTTGATGCAGTTGTTCATGAGAAAAAGTACAACGTGGGTGTTTGGTTTGTTGTTTTGTTTATATTATGAAGCAATTTTACTATGGCAAATGCCGATTGCCTGGGTTACTTTCTGGAAATCAACCTGGGGAACAAGAATGACCCCTCAAGATATTGAAGAACAAAGAAAAAAAGATGAACAAAGAGAAAAAAGAGAAGCAAAAAGATCAACAGAAGATATTGCTGATAGTCAATAATGCTGGATAATAGAATGGTTTAGGGAAGACATGAAAAATTTAGTTCAAAATAAGAATAGAAGAAAAGTTATCAGAAGTATCATACAAGCTATTGTCTTAATTGGGGTTTCTGTCTTGATCATCAACGCGACCTTTAATTTAAAAAAGTATGCGGATGCTTCACAAAATAGCATTAATGGAGATCACGGCTTTATTGCGATTTCCTACTTTGGTGTTGATCAAACTGGTGATGATACGTTAATTAGTACAAAGTTGTTAAGTCAGCATCTGGAATCGTTGCATAAAACAGGTTACGTGACGATTAGTCAACAGGATGTGTTGGATTACTACAAAAATGGCAAAGAATTGCCGGAGAAAGCTCTGTTTCTGATTTTTGAAGATGGACGACGTGATACTGCAATTTTTGCTCAGGAAATTATGGAAAAGTATAATTTTAAAGCAACAATGCTTACCTATGCCGACAAATTCGAAAAAAGAGATCCTAAATTTCTATCACCGGATGATCTAATTCAAATGGAAAAAAGTACATTTTGGGAACTTGGAACAAATGGCTACCGATTGGAATATATCAATGTTTTTGACCGCTACTATAACTATCTAGGTCAATTAGATTCCTTGGAGTTTGCAAACGTATCATACTATTTAGGACGGGATTACAATCATTATTTAATGGATTATTTAAGAGATGAATATGATATACCAACGGAAACTTATGAAGAAATGTCGGAAAGAGTAAGTAATGATTACGAAAAAATGGCAAATATTTATACTAAAGAAACAGGTGAGTTACCTAAGTTATACATTCTAATGCATTCTAACACAGGACAATTTGCATCAAATGACAAGGTTAGTATAATTAATGAGAAAAAGATTAAAGAGTTGTTCGATATGAATTACAATCGTGAGGGTAATGCCTGCAACAGTTTAGATTCTTCGATTTATGATTTAACTCGTTTGCAACCGCAATCTTATTGGTCAACAAATCATCTTTTAATGAAAATACAAAATGATACGCAGCAAGACATTGACTATGTTTCAGGAAATGCCGATAAAAAATCGAAATGGGAAATAATTTGTGGTGCAAGTGAATTTTTAGATGAAAAAATTATATTGACCTCACTTCCTGAACGAACCGGACTGATGCGCTTGAATAATAGTGAGAATTTTAGAAACATTGACGTATCAATGAGTTTACTCGGGAATGTATTTGGTGTTCAAAAAGTATATCTCAGAGCGGATGATGACTTGGCGTCGGCATTATCGGTAGAGATAACAAATGATCAACTCATTCTCAAAGAAAAATCGAATGATGCAGAGACCATTTTAGCAGACATTAAACTAAAAGGTATTGACGGGACTGAAATCCAATCGATTGAAGAAGATAAAAAGAACGCTGAAATTGAAGCCTTAAAAACAAAAATTCAATATGCTTCAAGTGTAAATGAAGCCACAGCTGTTACGGAACTGTTGAATCGGAAATTGCAGGAGGAAGCACGTACGGTAGAAGACGGTTCTATGGCTTACGAACCGATGATAGATATTAGAGAAAATGGAAAACGACAGCTGGATATTTCAATTTATGAAGATACACTGTCCGTAAAAGTTGATAATAAGCTGGTTGTTGATAAAATAAAGATTGACAACTCTGCAAATGGAGCCTTTTATCTCGAGTCAGCTTGGGGTGGGTATGGATATAGCCAACGAAACTTAACAGATGATGTATACGATGGCGTTTTTGATAAAATTATGATTACTGAGAATGGTTCTGTTTTCGGTGCGGAGAATGGAACAATTATTTTTGAAACTAATATGCATGGAGCAGAATTATGGCTATCCGAAATCAAAAAAGCATGGAGCAGCATTATAAACTGGTTTATAAAAACGCTTTAAATGTGGGAGATGAATGTGAAAAAAAAACTAAGTATTGGTATTGCATTTATTATCGTGATATCGTTTTTTCTTATATCTTGTAGTAAGAGTGAGGAAGTATCGGTTATTATGCAAAAAGAGCCGGAATTAATTAAGGAAGAAAAAGAAGGAAGTGATCTTTTAGCCTGGATGGTGTATTGGGATGCAGAAAATGGAAAAAATGAACTGCTCAATTCTAAGGGAATTAACAAAGTTTGTTATTTTGCAGCATATTTTAATGAATCAAATCAATTGATACTTCCAGACGAAATTGACGAATTGAAAAAAAAAATCAACCTGGATAAAAATCAAAATGAATTAATAGAATACCTGACGATTGTTAATGATAAAGTCTTGTCAAATGGGAAATCGTCATTGAAAGATCAGAATCTTTTAGAAGAACTGCTAAAAAATGAAACAACGAGAAATCAGCATATAGATGATATTATAAGCCTGGCTAAAGCAAATGGATATGAAGGTTTAGAAATTGATTACGAAAGAATTAGAAAGAATTATGACTTATGGGCACTTTTCATTGACTTTATAATAGAATTGAATGCACGATGTGAAAATGAAGGTTTAAAATTGAGGATAGTATTAGAACCAACTACTCCGTTTGATAAAGCTGAATTTCCCGAAGGCCCTGAATATGTAATGATGTGCTACAACTTACATGGGACTCACAATGACCCTGGACCTAAAGCAGATTTTGAATTTATCGAAAACCTGATTAAAGACATGAAAACTATCCAAGGTGATAAGAATTTTGCTTTGGCAACAGGCGGCTTTGACTGGAGTTCAGATGGGAAAGTTACAGCATTGACTGAAGAGCAAGCATTTAGCTTACTTAATGAATCCGGATCAAATGTCCAAAGAGATGCTGGTAGTGGTAGTTTGAATTATAAATATTCAGATAAAAGTGATATCCTGCATGAAGTATGGTTTGCAGATGATATAACGCTAAATGGCTGGATAAAAACAATCGAGGAGAACGGAACTTTTGGAATATCAATTTGGCGACTGGGAGGAAATGTTAATATATCAACAATAGTGTAACTACTTTTTCCCACTTGACATCACCCCGACATCTTCATTATAATATAAAGGTTAAGAAGATAAAATAATTTAAGCTATCGGAGGTAGAATGAATACTTATTATAGAAATACCATGTGTGGCGAGTTAACGGCAAGTGATATCGATCAAGTTGTTGAACTGGCTGGCTGGGCAGATAATCGCCGAAATCTCGGCGGGGTACTGTTTATTGATTTAAGAGACCGGTCTGGAAAGATTCAACTGGTTGTTAACGAAGAACGACCAGAAGCCTTTGCGATTGCCGAAAAGGTCAGAAATGAATATGTCTTGTCGGTCAAAGGCAAGGTAGTCTTGCGAAGCCCGGAAAATGTCAACAAAAATATCCCGACCGGTGAAATTGAAGTCGAAATTATGGAGTTGAAAATTCTGGATTCATCAGAAACACCACCGATTTATATCGAAGACAACGATCAGACGAATGAAGCTGTGCGACTTAAATATCGTTACCTTGATCTGAGAAAACCCAAATACCAGAAAATACTAAGAACGCGACATCAGGCGGCTGCCATTGCCAGAAATTTTTTAAATGAAAAAGGTTTTCTGGAAGTCGAAACACCAATACTGGCCAAACCGACACCTGAGGGAGCCAGAGATTTTCTGGTGCCATCGCGGGTACAAAAAGGAAAATTTTTTGGTTTGCCTCAGTCACCTCAACTTTATAAACAAATTTTAATGATTTCCGGAGTTGACCGTTATTATCAAATTGCAAAATGCTTTCGTGACGAAGATTTAAGACAGGACCGTCAGCCGGAGTTTACTCAAATTGATATGGAAATGTCCTTTATTGATAAAGATGATATCATTGCGATTAACGAAGGCATGATTGCTAAAATCATGAAGGAAGTAAAAGGGGTAGAGGTCCAAACACCAATGTTGAGGATGACTTATCAGGAAGCCATGGATCAATATGGTTCAGATAAACCGGACACCCGATTTGACTTAAAACTGATTGATTTATCTGAAATCGTGGAAAACTCGGAATTTAAAGTTTTTTCCGGCGCAGTTAAAAAAGGCGGCAGTGTTCGTGCTATTAATGCAAAAGGCGCCCAGGATAAATTGAGCAAAAAGGGCATTAAAGGACTGGAAAATTTTGCAAAGATTTATAAGGCCAAAGGCCTGGCCTGGATTGATGTATCTGAAGGCGAGATGAAATCACCAATTCTGAAATTCATTTCAGACGAAGAAAAAGCAGCGATTTTTGCGAAAACCGATGCCAAACCGGGGGATTTAGTTTTCATTATTGCCGATACCAATGAAATAGTCTGTAATGCCTTAGGCCAACTAAGACTGGAACTGGCGCGTAAATTGGAATTTGATTTAAGCGATCAATATAATTTTCTCTGGGTAACTGATTTTCCGCTGCTCGAATACGATCCGGAAGCTGGCCGCTACACAGCGAAACATCATCCCTTTACCATGCCTTTAGAAGAAGACTTGCAGTATTTGGAAATAGATCTCTTGAAAGTTCGGGCAGATGCCTACGATATGGTTGTGAATGGGATTGAACTGGGCGGTGGAAGCATCCGTATTCATAATCAGGATATTCAGGAAAAAGTGTTTAAAGCCCTTGGCTTTACCCAGGAATCGGCATGGGAGCAATTTGGATTTTTGCTTGAGGCGCTTAAATATGGGACACCGCCTCATGGTGGTTTAGCTTTCGGGTTGGATCGTCTGGTGATGCTGCTTACTGACAATGATAACATCCGCGACGTCATCGCTTTTCCAAAAACTCAAAATCATGGTTGCCTGATGATGGATGCGCCAGCTAGTGCGAGTCTTGATCAACTCATTGATTTGGGTATCAGTGTGGATGAATTGTAATGAAAGAAATAGGGACCGTAAAAACGCTTCGGGGTAGCACGGCTGAAGTTGAGATTAAACGCAATTCGGCTTGTGGTGATTGCGGAGCCTGTCATGTCAGTAAAGATCAATCGGTTATGCTGACAACAGCCAAAAACCCAATCCATGCAAAAAGCGGTGAAACCGTTGAGGTTGAGATGCAATTTGCCAATGTTTTTGTGGCGGCATTTATTATGTATGGAATACCGCTACTTGCTTTTATTTTGGGGAGTGGTGGCGCGTATTATTTGGTGGGCAGTTTAAATCTTGGATGGGATCAAGTCCTGACTTCATTTTTTACTGGCATTTGTCTGACGGCTGTTGCTTATCTGGTGATTCGACAGATTGATCGACAGGGACGATTCAGCAGTAAATATCAGCCGGTGATTATTGCTGTTGTTGAAAAAGTTGACACTGTTTCCACACCCCTGGAAAAGCGGATGGGAAATTAACCTTAAGGGTATCGACGTTTTATTAACGTCGATACCCTTAATTTTTGATGTATTTTAATCGGTTTAAATGAATTAAATAAAAAAAAGCTTGATTAATCCTGCGTTTATCATTATAATATATTTACTGTCTGGGTGTAGCGCAGCTTGGTAGCGCGCTTGACTGGGGGTCAAGAGGCCGGAGGTTCAAATCCTCTCACTCAGACCATTTCTATTTAAGGTGAATATATGGGACAAATTAAAAGAAAAAATAATAGACGAGTCAATTCTTTAAAGAAAATTGTTGTTGGCATCGTTTTTTTTTTATTGTAGCAATAATTTTTATTTCGAGTTATCGAGGTAATATGAGCTTATTGCTTGAGAGAAAAGAATATACCGAATCATATAAAACAGAGATGTATTTTTTTAAAGATATTGATTACCGGATGATCGATGATTTTCAGGGATCGGATCTTTCGCTTATTGAAGGCGAAAAGGCGAATGGATACAAACCGTTGACGAATACACCCAAGGTTGTAAATACGAACTATCTGAATGAACAAATCGAAGTGATTGACACAATTATTCAAGAAGAGTATTATAACAATTGGAGCCGGATTGTTGGTGATATCGTGTCGAATTATCAGGGGATTTCGAGTATTACTAATCAGATTGGAGAAACTGAGCGGGAGAAGAAAAAGTTTTTGATTGAATCGGTCCAATACATGGGACTTGATTTATCGGCACTTCAGCAAAAGCGGCAGACTCTGGTGGGATTACTGGGTGGAGAAGCCCGGAATATCGCCCTTAATCAATTGGGACTGTTGTCAAGTGGATATGTCTACACATCGATACAACCCGTTGAAAAAGCGTTGAGCGAGAGCATGCTTCCTTATGTTAATACGACATTCCTTAAAACAGCCGGTAAAGTCGATCAGGAATCAGAAAAAGTTTTGAAGGTTGTTAATAACGACCATATCTATGTCGCCTTCTCCATGCCCAGTGATACAATAGTTATGGGAGAAGAAGAAGTCATTTCTTTTAAAACTGAATTAATGGGTACGGCTGACAGTGGAATCAATCAGGAATACTATGATTTTCTGATCAAACGAGTGGATCAGCTTTACTATTTTCCAAAACTTCGATTTGAATATGAAGAAAAAGTATACTCCGGCTATTTTGTTGATGTTGTTGAGGAAGGAAATCAGAAAATCATCGTTTTGATGCTTAAAGATTACGTCAATGATTTTGCAAAGGTCGTAATTGGTAAAACCGAGGTCTACATTCAGGACTATAGTGCCTATGAAATACCCAAAAGTGCTGTTTATAAAAAAGATGAAGAAACGATGATCAACACAGTGACTAAGGGGTATTTCAATGAGTCATTGCCAGTTGTGGTAGAAAAATATAATGGTGGTAACGCGATTCTTAAAACGGTGGATAATCCAAAGCTAAGTAGTGGTATGCGTATTAGTATTTATCCATAAGGATGGGAAAACTGTGATTTCAGAAAATATTAAACAAATACAATCAGAGATACCGGATCATGTTACCCTTGTGGCTGTTTCCAAATATCAAAGTATCGAAGATACCATGGCGGTACTGGATGCGGGTATCCATGACCTTGGTGAAAGCAGGGTTCAGGATTTCCTCAAAAAATATGAGGTTATTGGGGATCGTTCGCGATGGCATTTCATTGGTCATTTGCAAAAAAATAAGGTAAAGTATCTGATTGGAAAAACATTTTTGATCCATTCAGTTGATTCAATTGAATTAGTGAATGTAATCGAAAAGGAAAGTAAAAAGCAGGGCATTGTTACGGACGTTTTGCTCCAATTAAATTTGGCTCGGGAAGACAGTAAGTCAGGAATTCTTGCTGAAAATCTAAATGCGGTATTAGAAGTGATACCCAGTTGTCAGTTTGTCAGAGTCAAAGGACTGATGGCAATGGGACCATTAACCCAAAATAATGAAAAAATTCGTGAGATTTTTATGGAATTAAAACGAATTTATGATAGAATAAAAGAGGAATCTTGGGGTGAGGTAATTAAAATGAATTACCTATCCATGGGAATGACTGATGATTATACCATTGCAATAGAAGAAGGCTCCAATATGATACGAGTTGGACGCAAAATATTTAGTTAGTTAGGAGATATACAATGGCAGCAGAAAAATTTAAGGATAAAATTATTAAGGTTTTTGGCATGGAAGTGGATAATGAGGATGGATATGACGAAATTTATGAGGAAGATGTTTACGATGATGACACCGATGATTCGAAAAGTGCCTTCAGTGCGCCAAAGGCAAAAAAGACGATTCCTTCAAGACGAAATGAATTATCCCTTGACGATGGGCCAGAAGTTTTAGTATTAGAGCCTGAGGTTTTTAAAGATGCTCCAAGTATTTGTAATAAGATTCGCAACAATAAGACTGTGGTACTGAATTTAAAAAATACCGATTATGAAAACGGACGAAAAATATTTGATTTTTTAAGTGGGGCTTTATTTGCATTAGATGGATCGATCAATAAAATAGCCGATAATGTATTCATTTTAGCGCCTAAAGCTGTCGCTGTTTTGACCAATCCTCAGCAAGATGATTTGGATTTCAATGCCCCTATTTTAGAGTGGGATGAGGATATGGAATAGGACGTCTATGATTCAGGGGATTCTCATTCAGGCGGGTTACTTATTATTAAGATTGGTAACATTTCTAATTATTATTAACATTGTTTTTAGTTGGATAAGACCAAATCCGGATAATATTGTCGTTAAGACGATTTATGGTTTAACCGAACCTATTTTATCACCGTTGCGACGATTTGCAGTCATCGGCTCATTGGATTTGTCGGCGTTTGCAGCAATACTAATCTTGCAAATGGTGTTGTTTCCGCTTTATAAAATGTTGATTATGCTTATATTTTAAATTAAATTCATACGTAAATGTTGAAGGGATGTCTTATGACCGAAAAAAAAGATGTTTTTTTATTATCACGCATCATTGATGCCTGTGAGAAAAATTTCGAACCCCGATTCTTTGATTTTTATGATGAAGTTTTTCAAAAGAAAATTGAGGACACCATTAAAAAAAGTGGTGTCCCTTATCTATTTTTTGGAGGACATCCGGATGCTGAACGAAAAATGCTCTGTATCTATCCGGATTATGTATGCTCAGATGACCTAGAATGGCCAATTTTTGCCATTGCGTTTAATAAAACAATCCCTTTAGATCATCGTAATGTGCTCGGGGAACTCATGCATCTGGGAATAACCCGTGAGAGCATTGGTGATATCGATGTCGGCGAGGAGAAGGTGCAGATCATTGCGCATCAACGACTACGGGATTTTTTATGGATTAATTTCAATCAGGTAAAAGGTAGAGAAATAAAAAAAGAGATTAAAGATTATCAGCAGATCCAGAGCGTTGAAAAGAACTTCAAGCGGATCTCGGTGGTTGTGGCTTCGAACCGACTTGATGGGATTATTAATAAAATATGGGGGTTTTCCAGACAGAACAGTCTTGTTTTTATTAAGCAGGGTAAGGTGCGGGTGAATTATACAGAGATTAGTAAAAATGATTTTCGACTGAACCCCGGCGATGTTCTTTCACTACGCGGCAAAGGTAAGGCGAAAATAATCAGTATGGATGAGCGAACTAAAAAAGGAAATATTCGTTTAGAAGTGGATCGATACATATGATAAAAAAGGGGAGCGTGCTTTATGACTAAACAGCGAATTGAATATTGCGTACCAGAAGAGACAGAGCAGCGACTGGATCATTTTTGCTGCGCGCTGCCAGGAGATTATTCAAGAGAATATATTAAGCGATTGATCACGGCTGGAGATGTCTTGGTTAATGGAGAGAAAAAGAAAGCAAGTTATCATGTTAAATCAGGAGAAAACATCACCTTAACGATTCCAGATCCGGTCCCATGTCATATGCAAGCTCAAGACATACCACTTGACATCATCTATGAAGATGACGATGTGATCATTGTTAATAAGCCCCAGGGAATGGTCGTTCACCCTGCTCCCGGAAACAGCAGTGGAACCCTTGTTAACGGATTGCTTTTTCACACCAAGAACTTATCGAATATTAACGGGGTAATGCGACCGGGGATTATTCACCGGATTGATAAGGATACCTCTGGCTTATTGATGATCGCAAAAAATGATGTAGCACACCACAGCTTATCAGAGCAGCTTAAGGCGCATAGTATCCTCAGACGCTATTACGGTCTGGTAAAAGGAAGTGTTAAGCCCCATCGCGGTACGGTGGACATGCCCATTGGCAGACATCAACAGCTCAGAATAAAAATGGCGGTGGTGGAAAAAAACTCAAAATCAGCGATTACGCATTTTGAAGTTGTTAAGCGGTATGCCCAGTATACCCTCCTGCGTTTTCAGCTGGAAACCGGCCGGACGCATCAAATCCGAGTACACATGGAAAAAATCGGCCATCCGTTGGTAGGAGATCCATTGTACGGGAAGGGAGACAAGAACAACCCCTTTAAGACGGAAGGTCAATGTCTCCATGCTCATACTCTGGGTTTTACACATCCTCGAACGGGTGAACGTTTAGTTTTTAGAACACCGCTTCCAGAAGCGTTTAAATTGGTATTAAAGAATCTAAAATAAGCTAAACCGAATCGACAAAAACGTCCATTGATTCAATAGCTTCCTGAGTTGGAGTTACATACATGGTGTTTTGATGGGTAAAGATAACCATGCCCGGTTTGGCTTTACTGGGTTTTTTGAGGTACCTAAACTCAAGGTAATCAACGGCGACATTGCTTGAACCTTTTGACTTGCTATACCATGCCGCCAAATTGCCAGCTTCCAGTAGTGTCTTTTCAGTGATGAAGCGTCCACCAGCCACAATCAGTACATGGGAACCAGGAGCATCTTTGACATGAAGCCAACAGTCTTCGTTTTTGCCCATTTTAGTGGATATGAAATCATTCTGGTAATTGTTTTTACCAACAAAAATATGGAAGCCTTCGGATGAAATATAATGCAAGGGTTTTGAAGGAACCTGTTTTTTCTTATCTTCTTTCGAAAGCGCCTTTTTGTTAAATTCAGAATGGAGAAATTCATGGCGGATCTCATCCAGTTCGGCTAACTCAGTGGACTGGTTTAAACTGTTGACCAAGCTCTCCAAATAATAGACTTTTTCTTCAGTTTCTAAAATATAACCAACGAGATGTTTTAGTGCAATTTTGCTTTTGTTGTACTTTTTATAGTAGTGTTGGGCGTTTTGAGCCGGGGTACGATTGACTTTTAACGGGATATCGAGGGTTTGACAGTCGGGATCGTAGTAGTTAATCAGAGTCGCAATTTCCTGACCTTTTTGGATGGCATAAATATTGGCGGTGATTAAATCGCCGTAAAGTTTAAATTTTTCGCTTTTGTGGGAGGCCTCCACATCCTGTTGGAGGTTGGCCAGCTTTTTAATATTTTTTTTGACCAGAAGATCAAGCTGCTGACTAAGATTGGCCGCCCGAGTTTTGAAGCGTAGCGCTTTATCCCGTTTAAAGTAATAGGCTTCAAGCATTTTTGAAATAGACGGATATGTCTCACTGCGATGATCGGCCCGTAAATAGTGGAGGTCAACGGTCGAAAAATCGACCATTTTCCGCCCCAGATAGAGAATCACAGGGACAGCGTGTTGTTCTATTTCGTTAACAACCTGAGCAAATCCTGCATATAAAAATTGCGTTTGCTTTTTGGTGAGATCGGATCCATTAGAATGGGGGTCGACACCGCTGCGGAAGGCAATCTCTTTAGCGATGTTGGGACTGATACCGAGAAACGCCTGAATAAAAAATTTTTCTACTGACAAGTTGCGATGATTGGTTAAGAGTTCATAAAAATGTTTCTCGTCAATTCCAGTAAATCCATGGCGATTATTCTCCGGAGGATAAACGTAATCTCGTCCCGGCAGAATTTGACGGTAACGACTGGAAGTCGAACCTACTTTTTTCATCGAATCGAGAATTTTCATGGATTCATCAACCAGGATAATATTGCTGTTTCGACCCATTATTTCAACCAGTAATTTTCGGACAACCGTTTCATTGAAATCATTTTTGGATGAAATAGATAATTCCATGACGCGATCAGTTTCATGCTGGGTAATCGCAACAATAGTACCATTGAGAATATATTTCCTCAATACCATGCAAAAACTTGGCGGCGCACTGGGGTTTTCTTTCATTTTTTCTGTCAAATAGGCGCGGGGATTGCCGGTGTTGGCAGAAAGTAAGAGATGGTGTTTTTGATTTCCATGGTTAACTAAAAGCCGGATTTCATCGAGCTCCGGTTGATAAATTTTTCGTATTCGACCTCCAATTAAGAGGGGTTTAAATTCTTCGATTAAGTGATACAGGGTTACGCCATCATAAGCCATATAAAAATGCTCCTTTCAAGTAGTCAGATCGTGATAGGATGATTTTATCATGTTATTCACCGATATAAAAGGGTTTTTAAAATCAAGAAATAAGAATTGATTAAGTAAAGTGTAACCAAAATCTATTTAGTGTTTAATGAGTAGGGAATCGTTGACATTTTTATAAGGATTAGATATAGTGTATTGATTAAACAACTATGATAAAAATTGTGCCATAGTGTTTAATAATCTTTTGTTTAAATAATGCATAAATTACAAGAAAAGCAGTGGCCAGGATATGAGTTTGATTTTTAAATATGCTGAAATTTACTAGGTGTATGGAAATGGAGAAACATCATGAAAAGTATGACAGGCTTCGGGCGAAAAGATTATCGTGATGAGGAATTTGATTGTTCAATAGAAATAAAAACAATTAATCATCGATTCAGAGATTTTTTTGTTAAAATTCCCAAAACCCTTAATCCAATCGAAGAAAAAATCCGAAATACAGTTTCGCAAAGTATTGCCAGAGGACGAATCGAGATATTTATAAAATATTCGGAATTCGGGATCAAGAATCGTCGAATTGTCTTTAATCGTGATCTTGCTAAAAATTACATTTCAGTATTAAATGAAATTCGTCGACTTGATTCAATGATAGGGGATGACCTGAGTTTATCCTTAATTTCTAAATTTCCAGATGTCATTATAATTGAAGAAGATATCGATGACTATGAGAGCATCTGGCTAAAAATTCAGCCGATTTTAATAAAGGCCCTTGAAGAAGTTGATGCCAGTCGTGAACGTGAAGGAAGTGCCTTAAAAGCTGATGTTGTCAGTCGCTGTGTTGTTATTCAAAATTATGTTAAACAGATCAGAGAGAAAAGCCCGGAAATGCTGGAACGCTACAGAGGTGAATTGCGGGAAAAAATATCTTCCTACGTCGAGTCGGTTGAAATAGACGAAAAACGTTTATTAACTGAGGTCGCTGTGATGACCGACAAGTTAAACATCGACGAAGAATTAACCCGTCTGCAAAGCCATTTGGATCGGTTGGAAGGTATGGTCGAAGAAACTGAACCGGTTGGCAGAAAATTGGATTTTCTGATCCAGGAGGTAAACCGTGAGATCAATACC
This sequence comes from Acetobacterium sp. K1/6, assembly GCF_034438075.1. Taxonomy (NCBI): domain Bacteria; kingdom Bacillati; phylum Bacillota; class Clostridia; order Eubacteriales; family Eubacteriaceae; genus Acetobacterium; species Acetobacterium sp. K1/6. The sequence goes on from NZ_JAXQGA010000002.1 coordinate 118,833, forward strand.
ATTGGATCAAAAGCCAGCGATTTAGCGATTGCTAATAGTGTTGTTGATGTTAAAAGTGAGATCGAAAAAATTAGAGAACAAATACAAAATATTGAGTAGGGGTGTTAAATAAATCTATGAGTGATTGTCCAGTAGTAAACCAGGAATTAAAAAAAGAACATTTAACAGAATCTTTTTTCGAACGAGAAAAGGGTATTCTCATTGTAATATCAGGACCCTCCTGCGCCGGTAAGGGTAGTGTATGTAAAATTATTTGTCGAAAGAACCCAGATCTCAGGCTGTCAATTTCTGAAACCACGAGACAGCCAAGAAACAGTGAGAAGCATGGGCGAGATTATTTTTATATTTCTAAGGCCGCTTTTGAAGAAAGAATTAAGCAAGGACAGTATCTGGAATACGCAACAGTTTATGAAAACTACTATGGAACACCTAAAGATTATGTGGAAGATCTATTGGAATCTGGATTTGATGTCATTCTGGAAATTGATATCCAAGGCGCAGCTAAGGTTCGAACCAACTATAAAGAAGGTATTTACATTTTTATTGTTCCGCCATCGATGCAGGAATTGAAACGGCGAATTGAAGAGCGGGGAACGGAAAGTAAAGAACAAATGGATATGCGTTTAAATTGCGCCTATGAAGAAATGAAGAATGCCGATGATTACAGTTATATCGTCATCAACGATGATCTGGGCGATGCGGCACAACGGGTACAAAGTATCATAACGGCTGAAAAATGCCGAACTGAGAGACTAAAAAATAAAATTGAAGATATACTTGGGAGGTAACAATGCGATATCCTGCATTAAATGACTTAATTAAATTAGCGGACAATAAATATTCATTAGTATTGGCAACAGCTAAACGGGCGAGAGAAATAGTAGAAGGTGATGAGCCATTGGTGAAAATAAAAATCGATAATCCGGTTACAATCGCAACCAATGAGATTTCGGAAGAAATGATCCATTGTGTACATAAAGTTCATGAACCGGATGAGGATTTGAGTTCTTTAAAGGCCGCTGATAATCAGGACACAGCATTATTAGCAGAATAGGATTAACTGACTGTGAAAATTGCCGAAGTTTTTTTAAACCAGACCAACAAACGTATCGATCATCCCTATGACTATCGTATTCCTCAACAGCTAGAATCAGTCATTGAAGCAGGAATACGTGTTGTTGTACAGTTCGGGATCGGAAATCGGCGGGTTGAAGGTTTTATTATATCAATTAAAGAAACAACTAATTTTACCGGTAGAATCAAAGAAATTACGGAAATTATTGATAGTCAACCAATTTTAAATAAAGAACAAATAGAATTGTGTCTTTGGATGAAGACCACCTATTGTTCTTTATTTTATGAAGCCCTTTCTTATTTTACGATGTCAATACAAGTTAAAGATGAGACCTATTATTACAAAAACCTGGGCAGTTTTGACCTGAATTTGAAAGAAAATTGGTTTTTGGAGCATTATTATCCAAAAGATCAAAAGACCCTTCGACAAAAAAAAGTAAAACCGGAAGACCGAGTTATTTTGGTTGAGTTGGTTGAGAGAAAAATACTCGCTGCAAAAAAAAGATGGAGAATTCTGAGTGATCCCACTGCCGCAGAAACTGTGGGAGAAATAAGCTATCACCTAACTGATCTTGGACGCGAAGCCATTGACAGCAATAAAAGGATGGGCAAAAAGCAACTTGAACTACTAAAAAGTCTGCAAAATAATGATATGATGGCAGCAGATCTAAAAATGCTATCGGCACAATTTAAAAAAAGCCTAAACCCATTGATCTTAAAAAATTATGTGATTGAATATGAGGCTTCACCTCATCAAAACGCACACAATTCATCTCGATTTGAAAAGCAAAGACGATCAGTTGTTTTAACAGCTCATGAGCAGCTTAATTACAAGCGGTACCTGGAACTGACGAAAGCGAAATCAGGTGTTTTTTTTCATGTGTTTGATGGGACCAGCAAATATCGACTGTTTTTCAAAGCAATTGAAGACCAGCTAAAATCCGGGAAGTCGGCTGTCGTTATCTTTCCGGAAGTCAATATGACGTTTTCGCGAATGGAAATGTTTTACAAGTACTTTGGTGACCTAGTAGGGGTTTTTCATGGGCAGCTCACCCCAAAAGAACGCACAGATCTGTATCGGCGAGTACGCGATGGGGAACTTAAAGTGGTCATTGGTGTGCGAACGGCCCTGTTCTTACCATACCAAAATCTGGGTCTGATCATTATTGATGATGACCACGACCCGTCACATATCAGTATCTCAACACCGCGGTTTCATATCGCCGATATTGCTAAAAAAGTGAGTGCGTTAATGGGTGCAACTTATCTTATCGCGGATGATACGCCACGGGTGGCGACTTGGTACCAAATCGAAAAAAATGAGATCGCCAAGATCCAAATTGGTGTCGAACAGAAGCTTCGACAGGCCATTGAAATTGTTGATATGCAAAAGGAAATGCACCAGGGAAACATGGGTATTTTAAGCCGAACCCTGGTTAAATATTTGACAACCAGCTTATTACATAAACGCATGGGTGTTTTATTTATTAATAATAAGGGTTATGCCAACAGTGTTTTATGCCGTAACTGTGGCCATGTTGAGAAATGCCCCCAATGTGGCGTCGCTTTAAAATACTTCAATCAGGATCATTCATTGCATTGTCATTACTGCGGCTACAAAAAAGCGGTTCCAATAAAGTGTCCGAAATGTAACAGCGAAAAAATTAGACACATGGGTTTTGGGCTCGATCAGTTAGAAGAGTATCTTAGTAAAGTTTTACCAGACGCGCGAATTGGAATTGTCCAGGGGGCGATGAATCGTACTGAAATAAAAAAAATGAATCGGGCGATCAGCGACGGTGAGATCGATATATTAATTGGAACCCAGGTTATCATCAAACACTTTAATTTTACCAATGTTGGTGTTGCTGCCGCTGTTTTGATTGATCGCGATCTTAATCAGGGGAACTATCAGGCGTCAGAAACAGTCTATCAGACATACAGTCGTTTTTTTGTAAAAGCCATGGATGGTACAACAAAGGGACTGATTCAAACCCATGAGCCTGAAAATGAAACAATTTATTCCATCAAGAATGAAAACTTCCAGGAGTTTTACCGGGGTGAAATACGCTATCGTCAACTGATGAAATACCCGCCAATTGTTAACATGGTTAGTTTTAGTGTTTTTCAAAAGAATGAAAAAGAAGCGGAAAACGATGCGTTTTCGTTGTACGTTGCCATAAAAAATGAATTAAAAATGTTTGGCGATGGGCATACAGTTTACAAGCCGGTGCGAGTCGGAGCAACTAAAGGTGGAAACATTACCTATCAAATTGTGCTCAAGACATTAAAGGCAGAGGTTTTTCAAAATTTAATGCCAAAAATCATTAAGCTTGGTATAATAGAAGCGTTAAAATCGAAGGTATCTGTTCATATAGATTTATAAAAGACTCAATGAATCAGGAGGATAAAATGGCAATTCGACAAATCAGAATTGATGAGGACCCAATTCTTAGAAAAAAGTCCCGGGTTATCGAAGCAATCGATGAAAAAATAAAAATATTAAATGACGATATGGTGGAAACCATGGGAGAAGCCGATGGGGTTGGTTTGGCTGCCCCCCAAGTCGGTATTTTAAAACGGCTGTTTGTTATCGATGTAGGGGATGGACCCATGACCTTTATTAATCCGACTATCATTTCTACTGAAGGTGAAGAAGAAGATGAAGAAGCTTGCCTCAGTCTTCCGGGACAGTCGGGGATAGTCAAACGACCACAATCATTAGTTGTTGAAGCAACCGATCTGGAAGGCACTGTTTTTCAACTTTTCTGTTCAGATCTGCTGGCAAGAGCAGTTTGCCACGAACTTGATCACCTCGATGGAATTTTATTTATTGATCGAGTTGAAAAATGAAAAATATTAAGGTGATATTTATGGGAACAACCGATTTCGGTGTTCCTGCGCTGGAAAGTTTGATAGCCGCCAGATATGAGGTCGTCGCAGCAATTTGTCAGCCGGATCGACCCAACAAAAGAGGTAAAAAAATTGAAATGCTTCCGTTAAAAACCAAAGCATTAGAGCTGGGAATCCCGGTTTTACAACCTGAAAACATTAAGGAACCTCAATTCATTGACCAATTAAAGCGTTTTGCCGCGGATATTTTTATCGTTGCGGCCTATGGACAGATCCTATCTAAAGAAATCTTAGCGATACCAGTCTATGGCGCCTTAAATATCCACGGCTCGTTATTGCCGGAATATCGGGGCGCCGCACCAATTCAACGGGCGATCATCGACGGAAGAGCAAAAACAGGTGTTACCATTATGCAAATGGCCGAAGGTATGGATACCGGAGATATGCTGGCAAAGGCGGAATGTCCAATTACGGAGACCACAACTTTTTTTAGCCTCTATCGTGATCTATCAGTTTTAGGCGCAGCTTTACTTATTGAAACGGTAAAAAATCTGATTGAAGGATCGCTGACGCCGGAGCCCCAAAATGATGCCTTGGCCACCTATGCCCAGAAAATACTTAAAGATACCGGTCATATCAATTGGACAAAAAGCAGTCGAGAGATACTATTTTTGATTAACGGTACGGATCCTGTGCCAGGGGCACATGCGGTTTATCGGGATCAAAAAATAAAATGCTTTCTTCCTGAGATTATCGCCTGGGAAGGGCTAGAAAAACCGGGAACCATTGTTATCGCCAGTGATCGCAGCGGACTAGCGGTGAAAACCCGGGATGGCGCTTTAAAGATTGGTTCCGTGCAAGCACCAGGTAAAAAGCGGATGGAAACCACTGTTTTTTTACGCGGGAAAAAAATGGAGACTGGAACAGTTTTAAACTAGTCTAAGCAGTTCTTTAGGAAACGATGCTAAGATTTTAAAAAATAAAGGAGGATATGCAATGTTTTTTTTAGAGTATTATTGGACGATGCTGATACTTGTTCCGGGAATCATTTTTGCGGCCTATGCTCAGCACCAGGTAAGCAGCGCTTACAAAACCTATAGCAGGGTGCCAACTAAAAATGGGATGACTGGGGCAGACGCAGCCCGTCTACTGTTAAACGCTAATGGATTAAATAGCATCAATATTGAAAACGTGGCAGGAAATTTAACCGATCACTACGACCCAAGGCATAAAATCATGCGCTTGTCTTCCGGAGTAGGACAACAGGCAAGCGTCGCAGCAGTCGGGATTGCCGCTCACGAAACGGGTCATGCAATTCAAGACAAGGAAGGCTATTGGCCGTTGCGGTTTAGAGGTTTTATTGTGCCCATCACTGGTTTTGCCTCAAATTTAGCCTGGCCACTTTTTTTTATCGGGCTTTTATTTGGACAAACCTCTGGTTGGGGAGTGACGTTTATGAATCTGGGAATCATTCTCTTTTCATTTAGTCTCTTTTTCACAATCGTTACCTTACCGGTGGAATTTAATGCCAGCAAGCGTGCCATTACTGCACTCGTTGACAATAATCTCTTGCAGCCGGGAGAAGAAGTTGGTGTTAAAAAGGTTTTAAGAGCAGCGGCGCTCACTTATGTTGCGGCTGCGCTAATGGCTTTGTTAACATTGATTCGGTTACTCGTATTAAGAGGTTCAAGAGATTGAAAAATATTCGAAAAATTGCCTTAGAAACACTACTGAAAATTGACTATGATGGAGCCTACTCCAATCTGGAAATCAAAAGAACCTTGCAATGCCTTGTCATTAAAGACGAAGACCGTCGCCTTTACTTAAATATTGTTTATGGCTGTCTTCAAAATCAGATTTATTTGGATTATCTAATCAAACAGCAAAGTAGTCGACCCGTAAATAAGTTGCACAAAGAGGTTAGTGAGATATTAAGAATAGCCATCTATCAACTCTATTTTTTGGATAAGATTCCCAATTATGCGATTGTCAATGAATCAGTCAATTTGGCCGCAGAGCTTCAGCCGCAGGCTAAAGGATTCATTAATGGTGTACTGCGAAACATTATGCGAAAAATTGAAAGTGATGGAAAAGAATTTAAATTTGAGAACTGGGGAAATGAAAAGGAAGCATTGTCAATACGCTATTCGGTGCCACTGTGGATTGTCCATAAGTATTATGAAGTTTTTGGTGTGGAAAAAGCCGAGGCAATCATTCCCCTGTTAAATGAAAAACCGCCATTTACGGTGCGCTGTAACACTTTGAAAACATCACAAGATCAATTGATTAAAGACTTTCAGGGTGCCGGGGTCGATGTAATACCCGGAACCTTGTCGCCCAATGCCATCCACCTGACTAACCTGGGGATTTTTGAGAGTAACATTGAAAATTTTCATTTATACCGAGATGGCCATTTTCTAATTCAGGATCAGGCCGCGATGCTGACGGTCGAGCGGTTAAATCCCAAACCGGGGGATCGGGTTTTGGACATGTGTGCGGCACCGGGCGGGAAAACAACCTATCTGAGTCAGATGATAAAAAATCAGGGACAGATCATTGGTCGGGATGTATACGCCAGTCGTCTGGAGCTTATCAAACAAAGCATGCAGCGGCTGGGTTGTACAAATATCAGTCTTGAAGATCAGGATGGCTGTGATTTTTCGCAAGCCGATGAAGCCTCATTTGATAAAATTCTATTGGACGCTCCCTGTACAGGTCTTGGGGTAATCAGACGAAAACCGGAGATAAAATATCATAGTACCAAAGAAGGCCGCAAAGCATTGGTAAAGATGCAGGCGATCTTACTTGAAAATGCCGTCCGCTATCTAAAACCCGGTGGTGAGCTGCTTTATTCAACCTGCACCGTTAACAAAGATGAAAATGAAAATCAAATAAAAAAGCTTTTGGTTAAATTTCCCCGACTGCAGATCATTCCCGATAACAAAGGCAATGACTATACCTATACCAGCCCTCTAATCGATGGCTGCGACAGTTTTTTTATGTGTTTATTAAAAAAATAGCAAGGCTGGTTTTGTAACGGGCGGGCTTTGATAAACAATAACCAGAGAAAAAGAATTTTGAAAAAATTGAATTTGTTCAATTGTTTTGATATAATAATACAATCTATGTAAAGCATCCCGTTTAGTGTAATGCTTCTCTGATAGTATAGGAGTAAAACATGAAGGAAAATATTTTTGGCAAAGACATCAGTGAGTGTGAAGGACTCATGATCGGCCTTGGTGAAGCCAGGTATCGTGGGCAACAATTGTATCAATGGCTCTATGAGAAAAAATGTGAAAACTTTAGTGAGATGACCAATTTTTCCTGCGGTTTAAGAGAAAAGTTATCAAAAAAATATGAATTATTTCATGGTAGCATTCAAACCAAGCAGGAAGATCATCATGATGGTACAAAAAAATATTTAATTGAGCAAAAAGATGGTCAATACATTGAAGCTGTGTTAATGCACTATGAACATGGCGCTTCGTTATGTGTGTCAACACAGGTTGGATGTAACATGGGGTGTAAATTCTGTGCCTCCACAAGGGGCGGTAAAATCAGAGATTTAAGCGCCGGAGAAATATTGGATCAGATTTATTTAGTAGAAAAAGAAGAAAATATGCGAATTTCTAATGTTGTCATCATGGGGATTGGCGAACCGCTTGATAATTATGATGAAGTGATCAAGTTTATTCGTATTGCCAATACGGGCTTTGGAATCGGTCAACGTAAGATCAGTCTTTCCACCTGTGGAATTATTCCGGGGATCGAAGCTTTAGCGGATGAAAATTTGCAGATTAATCTTGCCATATCGCTGCATTCTGTTTTTTCAGAGCAACGAAAAGTGTTGATGCCAATCGCAAGTCGCTATGAGTTTGAGCCATTGATGGCGGCCTGTAAATCATATTTCAAAAAAACCGGAAGACGCATTACCTATGAGTATGCCCTAGTCGACGGTTATAATGATCGTGATGAAGATATCGTGGGATTGATCAAACTGTTAAAAGGAAGTCAAAACCATTTGAATCTGATTGGTTTAAATGAGATCCAGGAAACGGATTATAAAGAGAGTCCCCGATTAAAATACTTCCTTGGGGAGCTGGAAAAATACGGCATTAATGTTACGTTGAGGCGAAAAATGGGAAGAGAAATTGACGCTGCATGTGGTCAGCTTCGAAAAAAAAGATATGAGGATAAGGTGAGTGTATGAAATGTGCCTATGGATCCAATGTTGGATCACTGAGAAAGGTAAATCAAGATGCCTACTTGGCAGCAACCATAAAAAATGTTGATCGTCTTTCTTATGTTTTTGCAGTGGCAGATGGACTGGGAGGGCATCGCAGCGGTGAAATAGCAAGTAAAACAGCGGTCGATTTTATTAAGAATAATTTATCGGGAATTAAAAATTATTTTGATCCCGAAGAGATGATGTCTTTTGTAAAAGCCATTAATTTAGAACTTAAAAAAAATGGTGACGATGAGCCCGCACGTTTGGGTATGGCAACAACCCTGACCATGTGTATCGTTGATGGAAATTATTTGTGTATTTGTCATGTCGGCGACAGCCGAACCTACAGTATTACAGAGGATGCAATTATCCGCCTGACGAAAGACCACTCACTTGTTCAAATCCTGGTTGATGAAGGAAAAATAACCCAAGAGGAAGCAGAAATACATCCCCAGAAAAATGTAATTACCCGGGCTCTGGGAACCGATAACTCAGTGAATGTTGATTTTTATCGTTATGAGATCAATCCGGAAGCAATCTATATGATCTGTTCGGATGGTCTTTTTAATATGGTTTGCGACCAGGATATGAAGACCGTTATTTTGGAAAATAGTCTGGAAGATGCAGCAAAAAAACTCATCGATCTGGCAAACATAAACGGAGGCAAGGACAATATCACCGTTGTCCTATTTAAGCCTCTGGAAGGGGTGCCAAATGCTAAGTAGAACCTTAGGAAAACGTTATGAGATTGTGGAATTAATTGGACGAGGTGGGATGGCCTATGTTTATAAAGCTCGGGATTTAAAACTGAATCGTTATGTGGCAGTTAAAGTGCTACGTGAAGAGTATACTGAAAATGAACAGTTTATTAAAAAATTTGATCGGGAATCTCAAGCTGTCGCCTGTCTATCTCATCCTAATATTGTCGGCGTCTATGACGTTGGCGTTCAGGATAATATTTACTACATTATCATGGAATATGTCGATGGGATTACCCTGAAACAATACTTAATGAGAAAAGGACGCCTTGATTATATTGAGGCCACCCGCTTTGTAATGGATATATCAAATGCTCTGCGGTGTGCTCATGAGAACAAAATTATTCATCGGGATATTAAACCACATAATATTCTCTTGACTCGGGATCTGGTTCCCAAGGTTGCAGACTTTGGAATCGCCCGGGCGATTACCAGTTCAACGGTCACCATGACCAATCAAACGATGGGTTCGGTTCACTATATTTCGCCGGAACAAGCCAAGGGTGGATTTGTGGATGAGCGATCGGATCTCTATTCATTGGGGATTTTATATTATGAGCTGTTAACGGGAAAGCTTCCTTTTGACGAAGAAAATACCGTCACCATTGCGATCAAACACATTCAGGAAGAGATTGTCCCACCCAAGTTGCTGGAGCCCAAAATACCAGAACGCGTTAATCAGATTGTCATCAAGCTGACTCAAAAAAAACCGGACGAGCGCTATCAGAATACCGATGAACTTATGGAAGATCTTGAAGCACTGTTAGAAAACTTAAGTGTTGGGGCAGGTGATGGCAATCATCTGAGTAATGACACCCACATCATTCGAGAAGGACTTTTTCATGTTGAGAACACTGGCAGTCATGCGACGATTAATCCGGATGATGATGAGGATGATGACGAATATTATTATGAAACACCAAAAGAAACGGCAGCTAGAAAAAAGAAGCGTAAGATGGTGCTTCTTTCAGTGTTGGCTGTTGTGGGCATTCTGGCTATAAGTGCTATGGCATATGCCTTCTTTTCAGGAAAAACTGTTGATGTCCCGAATATAACGGGGAAAACGACCACAGAAGCGAAAACCACGCTGGAGAAATTAAATCTGGTTCTGGAAATTGAAAAAGAAGTTTATAATGCAGAAGTAGAAGCGGGATTGATCATTACTCAGAATCCGGAAAGCGGCAAGGAATTGCAAAGTGGGAAAACAGTCAAGGTAACAGTCAGCAAAGGAGTCAAGACCGGAAATATCCCGACCGTTATCGGGATGAGTGAAACAGAGGCAATAAAAGCAATTGAAGCGGCTAATTTTGTGGTTGGTGAGATAAAGAGAGAGTTCAACAGCGATTATAATGCGGACATTGTTTTTCAAATGAATCCCAACGCAAATACGACGGCCAATGAAGGAACGAAGGTTACGATTTACGTAAGTAAGGGCGAAAATCTAGTCACTGTACCAAGTGTAATTGGTCAAACGGAAGCCGATGCTAAAAATACCATTACGAAGGCGGGGTTGACAGTTGGAACAATTAGCTATGAAACCAGTGGTGATTATACCAAAGGAATGGTTATGAAACAGTCTCCCACCGATGGGAATCAGGTTGCTAACGGATCAAATGTAGCGATTGTTATCAGCAGCGGGAAGAAATCGACGCAGAAATTGACCATTGATTTAAGTGAGTATATTCAAACGACTCCAGCAAAATCGGTTAAGGTTAGAGTTGTTTTAACTGCGGCAGATAATACCGAAACGGTAATTTATGAAGGAACAAATCTGTCTGACGACGTCTTTTCAGTCAATGTCGAGGGTATTGATCGCGAAACCTATGAGGTATTTATTGATGGATCCAGCGTTGGAACGGGCTATATTGATTTTTAAAGATAAATAATTGGTTGATTAAAACTGAACTGATACTACGGGTTTATATAACAATTAAGCATTCAATTCGTACATTTCCATGAAAGGTTCGACTGGAACAATGTTTCAATTGATTATACAGACCCGTATTTAATTTTCAGATGTAGCGATATCAGAAGAGAGAAAAGTTGCGCAAGGAGGATTAGATTGATATCAAACGAACAGGTAACGGGAAAAATTATTAAGGGCATTGGCGGATTCTATTATGTTAAAACAAATCACGGCCATGAGGTGTTGGAGTGTAAGGCAAGAGGTGTCTTAAGGCACCAGAAAATCATACCAACCGTTGGTGATGAAGTGATGATTCAATCCGATAACCCTGGAGAATGGATGATCGAATCGATTCTCCCGCGAAAAAACATCTTTATCAGACCCCCTGTGGCCAATGTTGATATTGGCCTGATTGTGTTTTCAATGACACATCCCAAACCGAATTTATTACTTCTTGATATGCTATTAATTAGTTCGGAGATTCAAAATGTTACACCGGTTGTCTGCTTTACTAAAAGAGATTTGACAAGTTCTGTGGACGAAACGGCGATTAAAGAAATCTACGAAAAAACGCCGTATAAACTGTTTTTTTTCAGTCACAATGATACCGGCACCATGGATGAGATTATCGGCGAAATAGGCGGTAAAACAGCTTTTATGGCCGGCCCGTCAGGAGTTGGTAAATCGACCATGGCAAATTACTTATGTGCAGACCAAACCATGGAGACCGGCACCCTGAGTCAGAAATTAAAAAGAGGGAAACATACGACCCGTCATGTGGAATTGTTAGAAACTAAAAACGGTGGTTTCTTGTTAGACACCCCTGGGTTTTCATCTTACCAGATTTCGGAAATGATCAAACCGGAAGAATTGCGGGAGTACTTTCCAGAATTCTCCCGCGGGGAATGCCGATTTAAAAGCTGTCTCCACAAAGAAGAGCCAGGCTGTGATGTAAAAGAAGCTGTTGCGGCGGGAAAAATCAGTGCCGTTCGATACGAACATTATTTAAGTTTATTGGATGAAATAAAAAAGGATCAATACTGATGAAAGCGATCATTTTTACAAATGGTGAGTATCATAATAAAGTTTTTTACGCGAATTATGTAAATAAAATCAAGGCAGATTATCTGATCTGTGCTGATGGTGGAGCGAATTACGCCAGAGAACTAAACATTTACCCTGATATTATCATTGGGGATATGGATTCGATTACGGCGGAAACAAAAGCATTTTATAAAGAAACCAGGTATGCGTCGTATCCGCCTAAAAAAGATGAAACAGATACTGAGTTGGCAATTTCTCATGCGATAGAAAAAGGGGCAAGTGAGGTTGTTATCCTTGGTGGCCTGGGTTCCCGGATGGATCATAGCCTTGCCAATATCTATTTGCTGAAGCGCTTTATGGATGTTGGAATTGAAGCTGAAATAGTTAATGAAAATAATCGCATTCGCTTAATTGGTAGAACAACAGAATTTCACTTTCCGATCGGTACGATTATTTCGTTATTGCCAATTGATGGCGATGTCGAGGAGCTGACGATTACCGGATTTGAGTATCCCATCACTGCAGGACAAATGGTCATGGACAAACCGTATGGCATCAGCAATGTGACAAATAAAAGCACTCAGCAGATCATTTTAAAAAAGGGAACGCTGTTGATGGTTATTCCGAAAGATTAAAAAAGTGAGAAGAATGTACAAACAGTAAGATGTTAAGCAGCGTGGAAATTAGATCGCTGTCAAACAGCTGCCAGACGAGCAGTGTGCTCGTTTGGCATTTTGCTTTGACACAAGAAAAAAGAGTCTCATTAAAGACTCTTCAACTATTGTTCCGAAGATAAAAGAGCCTAAGCTCTTTCGACTTTACCGGATCTCAAACAACGTGTACAAACACTAATTCGTTGTGGTGTACCTTCAATTACAACTTTAATTCTTTGCAAATTGGGTTTCCAAACTCGTTTATTGTGTTTATTTGAATGACTAACCTGGTTGCCACTAACAACGGTTTTTTTACATACAAAACATTCTTTAGCCATGACATAACCTCCCTTACGCTTACCTTTTATAAAACAAGGTGTATTATATCATGAAAATAAAAAATAAAGCAACAGAAATTTTGACTTAAGTGGAATTATTATGTAAAATAGATAAATAACAAAAGAAGGAGCAATTTTATGAAAGTAAATAGTGAATTAGGATATATTGATATTACCCGAAAAGCAATTGCAGATATTGCCGGAAACGCTGCGATGGAGTGCTATGGTCTGGTCGGAATGGCACATAAACGGGGAAAAGACGGCTTGATTGAAATTCTTTCAGGTGATCAGGCCAATAAAGGTGTCGGTGTAATCATCGAAGATGATCGATTAGTGATTGATTTGTATGTCATTGTCGAGTATGCGATTAAAATTTCAGTTGTCGCTGAAAATATCATATCCAATGTAAAATATCGAGTTGAAAAAGAAACATCACTAAAAGTAAAACGTATTTCTGTAAATGTAGTCAGCGTGCGTGTGTAGATGGAGGACAGAATGAAAACCCAGACAATTGACGGTGAAATGCTCATAAAAATGTTTCGTTATGGGGCTAAAAATTTAGAAATCAATAAACGAATAGTGGATGAACTCAATGTTTTTCCGGTGCCGGATGGTGATACTGGAACAAATATGTCGCTTACCTTTAGTCATTCGGTTTCTGAATTTGATAAAATAGAAAAATTGAATGTCTATAGTGTGGCCAAATCAGCCTCGTCAGGGGCCTTGATTGGTGCACGAGGAAATTCGGGGGTCATTCTTTCACAATTGTTAAGAGGCTTTGCAGAAGGCTGCAAAGCCCGGGAAGACCTGGATATCCCATCACTGGCTGGTGCTTTAAAACTGGCGTCAGATGTCGCTTATAAGGCCGTCATGAAACCCACCGAAGGCACAATTCTTACCGTTGCTCGGGAAATGGGCGAGTTTGCCATGGCGAAATACTCAACTTACGACAACCTGGAAAACTTTATGACGGATGTCATTGCTCACGGTAAGGTCACCCTTAAAAAAACTCCGGATTTACTTCCGGTGTTAAAAGAAGCGGGTGTAGTTGATGCAGGGGGACAGGGCCTTATTTGTATTGTCGAAGGAGCATTAAAAGCCCTGTTAAACGAAGAATTGGGTGTGGAGCTGGAGATTAAGCCAAGTAATCTGGACAAGTTTGTCGATGACTCGCATATGAAACCAGAAGATATTACCTTTGGCTATTGTACTGAGTTTATTATTAAAGAAGCTGAAGAAGTGGATGAAGGAGAATTAAGAACGTATTTAAATACGCTTGGAGACAGCGTCGTCGTCGTCAAGGATGATGCGATCGTTAAGGTCCATCTGCATACCGACAATCCAGGCCTGGCATTGGAGCGGGCTGGAAGTCTCGGGGGCTTAATCCGAATTAAAATTGACAACATGCGGGAACAATTTGCGGCCAAGGGAAAAAAAGCAGATGACACCTTAATACCCTATGGGTTTATTGCTGTTTCACCTGGAGAGGGACTAACCAAGCTCTTTAAAGACCTTGGGGTAACTCGGGTTATTGCCGGCGGTCAGACGATGAACCCCAGCACCCAGGATTTTTTGAACGAAGTGGATAAACTGAATGCCCAAACCATTTTTATTTTTCCCAACAACAGCAATATTATTATGGCCGCCAAGCAAGCCAGCGAAATATCGGATAAGCAGGTTCACGTCATCACATCAAAAAATATTCCCCAATGTATCGCTGCGATGTTGGCGTTTTCTCCTGAAACAGCCGCCGCAGCGAATGCTTCGGCCATGTCAGAAGCGATTAAACAAGTCGCTACTGGGGAAGTAACCTATGCCGTCAGAGATACAAAAATCAATGGCTTAAAAATCAAGAAATCCAATGTTATCGGGATTAGCGGGGGCGAAATAAAGTTCACCGGGAAAAATATTGAGGACGTTACCAAAGAACTGCTCAGTGATATGGTAAACGCGGATAGCGAGCTGATCTCGATTTATTACGGAAAAGATGTTTCCGAAGACGACGCGAATGCACTGGCTGAGGAACTGGCCGATCGTTTTGAAGAATGCGATGTAGAAATGCATTACGGTGGACAACCCCTGTATTATTATATCGTGTCAGTGGAGTAGTCTTAAATCGGGCCAGTACAAGATAAATATGAGGAAAAATGATGAAATGGGAAGATTCACTGGAAAAAATAAAAGGAGTCGGACCCAAGCGGCGTGAAGCCCTGGAGAAGGCCGGAATTAAATCAGTGGGTGATCTGCTGTCATATTATCCCAGAAGATACATTGATCGAAACGTCTTTGGGAGTTCGGCACAAGTTTATGAGGATCAGGAAATTTCGATTAAAGCGACTATTCTAGATCGTGGTCGGCTCAATCGAATACGGGGAAATCTATCGATTTTTTCAGTGCCGCTACTATGGGAAGAAAAAAAAATCGCGGCGGTGTTTTTTAATCAACCCTATTTAAAAGGGTCCTTCCAGGAGAATCAGGATTATTATTTCTATGGCAAGGTGAAAAAAAACCATGGGGATATAAAGATCACTAATCCGCAGTTTGTGAGTGCCAATCATCCGGGTAATTTCTTTGAGTTGACACCAGTGTATCGCAAGATTCAGGGGCTTCCCGGTAGCGTTATACCCAAAACCTTGAGTCAACTCTTTACGGCCGAACTTGAGGTGCCTGACGCGATGCCGGCGGAAATCCGCTCCTCTGAAAAATTGCTGGATATGAAAAGTGCTTTAAAGGCGATTCATTTTCCGAAAAAGCCTGAAGATGTTGTTCGGGGGATTGACCGGCTCAAATTCAATGAAGCACTAAAAATAAATATGGGGATCATGGCCGGGGCCCGGGAAAAAAGGTACTCGGATATTGACATTAATCTGTTTGCCGGTTTAGAGCCCTTTATTGGCAGCTTGCCATATGATCTGACTGCCAGTCAGCGCTCAGTAATTGGTGACATGATTGCTGATTTAAAAAGCGGCCAGGTCATGAATCGGCTGGTTCAAGGTGATGTGGGATCTGGTAAAACCGTTATTGCGGTGATTGCGGCCTGTCTGATGGCACAAAATGGCTATCAGACAGCGTACATGGCTCCAACTGAGATATTGGCTATGCAGCATGGTCGTAACTTTGCTGACCTTTTAAAAAACGCCGGCATTACTGTGGAAGTGGTAACCGGAAGTCTCAAAGCCAAAGAGAAGCGCGAAATTCTTGAGCGGGTAGCAAAGGGAGCAGTAT
Organism: Acetobacterium sp. K1/6; assembly: GCF_034438075.1. Lineage (NCBI taxonomy): Bacteria > Bacillati > Bacillota > Clostridia > Eubacteriales > Eubacteriaceae > Acetobacterium > Acetobacterium sp. K1/6. Next base: position 134,912 of record NZ_JAXQGA010000002.1, read on the forward strand.
CGGTAATTATCGGCACCCACGCGCTGATTCAACAGTCGGTGGAATACTATAACCTGGGGTTGGTGATCACCGACGAACAACATCGTTTTGGGGTAAAGCAGCGGAGTCAGTTAGCATTAAAAGGTAGAAAGCCCCACACCATGGTTATGAGTGCTACGCCAATCCCGAGAACCCTGGCTTTGATCCTGTACGGAGATTTGTCGGTTTCTTATATCGATGAACTGCCCAAAGGCCGAAAACCGATTAAAACCTACTGCTATAATGAAGCGTCACTGTATAAAATTCTGGGCTTTGTCGAGGAGCAAATGTCAAAAGGTCGGCAGACCTTTGTGATATGTCCATTTATCGAGGCATCAGATGAGCTTCTAGAGGTTCGCGATACGGAATCGGTGTATTTGGAATTACTACAAAAAATTGATCCGAAATATCGAATGGCATGCCTTCATGGTCGTCTAAAAAGTGAGACTAAAGAAGCGATCATTCAGGCATTTAATCAGGGTCAGATCGATTGTCTGGTGGCAACCAGTATTATTGAGGTTGGTATTGACGTGCCTAACGTTAGTACAATGATTATTCTCAGTGCCGAACGATTTGGGCTATCCCAACTCCATCAGCTGCGTGGTCGGGTGGGGCGGGGAAATCATCAGTCTTTTTGCTTTCTGGTCACCAATTCTAAAAGCGAAGATACCCTGGCCCGGATGAAGGTGATTGTAAACAATCGTGACGGACGAAAGATTGCCGACGAGGATTTTAAATTGCGGGGACCAGGAGATTATTTTGGGTTTAAACAGCACGGCTTGCCCAAATTGGGTTTACTTGATCCCACCCAGGAACTGGTCTTGATTAAACGAACAAAAGAGATCGCCGAGGTTATTTTTGAATCTACCAGTCAGGAAATGATGACCTTTCAACACGACGTATTAAAATCATTTTATATTGAGATAGCAGATATATCATTTAACTAGGAGGAAAAATGCGAATAATTGCCGGGGAGAAGCGTGGAAAAAAATTGGTGACGATCACTGGTGATACGATCCGACCAACAGCAGACAAAATCAAAGGGGCAATTTTCAATAGTCTCCAGAATGAAATTAGAGAAGCAGCCGTATTTGTGGACTTGTTTTCGGGTACGGGGGCGATGGGTCTGGAAGCGTTGAGTCGCGGCGTGGCGTTGGGGTATTTTTTTGATTGCTCCAGTGAAAGTATAAAAACAACAAAAAAAAACATTGATCTGTTGGGTTATGAAGACCGGTCCCGGGTATTTAATCAGTCTGCCCGCAGTGGGGTGGAAATGCTGACCCGCGATCAGGTCCAGTGTGACATTATCTTTATGGATCCTCCTTACTGTCAGGTCGATGAGATTTACCAATTACTTGAAATGATTTCTGAAAAAGAAATTCTGACTGAAAATGGAAAATTAGTGATAGAAACAGAAAAATCTGTTATAATGCCATTAGTAAAAAATAAATTAACGTGTTACAAATCAAAAAAGTATGGTATCACGACAATTAGTTATTATTCTAGGGAGAATTATGAACACAAAAATTGCAGTTTACCCCGGGAGTTTTGATCCCATAACCAAAGGTCATCTTGACATGATTGAAAGAGCAGCAAAAATATTCGATAAGGTGATCGTTTGTGTGATGGTTAACAGCAGCAAAAATTATCTTTTTACCTGTGAAGAACGGGTCGCGTTGATTAAAAATGTTCTTTCTGGAATCGAAAACGTTGAGGTTGATTTTTATGACGGACTTCTGATCGATTATGTCAGAATGAGAAAAACCAATATCATTGTCAAGGGGCTTCGGGCTTTTTTGGATTTTGAATATGAATTTCAAATGGCATTAACCAATAAGCATCTTGATAATGAGATTGAAACATTTTTTATGATAACAAGTAATAAACATTCGTATTTAAGCTCGACGTTGGTAAAGGAACTTGTTAAATATCAGGGCGACGTATCTGATTTTTTACCAAAAAGTGTAGAGAAAGCGATACAAAAGAAGTATGAGGAAGGATGTATGAAATGAGGGTACTTGACTTATTAGCAGAATTAGAAGAAGTCGTGGAAAAAGGAAACACGCTTCCTTTTTCATCAAAAGCGTTAGTAAATCCTGAAGAAGTGATCGAAATTATTGATGAAATCAGGGATTCACTGCCAGAAGAACTGGCAGAAGCAAAAAAAATTGTTGCCGAGCGGAAAAAAATTATTTTTGCAGCCCAAAGTGAAGCTGACCATATCAAAGCTGAGGCTGAAAAGCGACTTAGAGAATTAATTGACACCAATGAAATAACAAAAACCGCGACCGCTAATGCTAATGAGATTATGCGAAACGCAAACACAAGTGCGAAGGCTTTAAAAACAGGCACGCAAAACTATGCTGATAAGCTACTCTATAGTTTTCAGATACAGTTAAAAGAATTAAACGATCAAATTGAACAGAATCGGCGTGAATTAAAAAATATGAAATAATTGGTATGTCAGGGGTTGTGTGATGAACACGGCCTTTTTTATGCCTAACTACTAAAGTATAAGAGGTGAAAAAATGATTGAAATAGGAAAAGTACAAACATTGACAATTGAACGGATAACGCCCATTGGAGCATATTTATCGGATGGATTTGATACAACCGACGTGGTCTTGTTGCCAGAAAAAGAAGTGCAAAAGAATGCTAAAGCTGGTGATCAAATCGACGTATTTATTTACCGGGATTCTAAGGATCGTCTGATTTCAACGACTCGAGAACCGAAAATCCAATTAGGCTCATTTGCAGTGCTTAAGGTTGCAGATGTTACCAAAGTAGGCGCTTTTTTGGAGTGGGGACTGGAGAAAGATCTTTTACTTCCTTACAATGAGCAAACCGTCAAGGTGCAAAAAGGCCGAGACTACCTGGTTAATCTGTATGCCGATAAAAGTGACCGCTTATGTGCGACCATGAAAATCTATCCCCTACTGAAAGTCGGTGGGCCCTACAAATTGGGGGATTGGATTGAAGGCTATGTGTATCAGATTAATCCGGAAATTGGTGCTTTTGTGGCTATTGATAATCTGTATCACGGCTTAATTCTGATCAAAGATGCAAATTCAGACATACATTGCGGGGAAAAAATCCATGCCCGGGTATCCGAAATCCGAAACGACGGAAAACTGGTCTTGAGTCCCAATAAAAAAGCTTATAAAGAAATACCTAAAGATGCTGTTGTTATTCTGACAAAGTTAAACGAAAGTCAAGGTTTCTTGCCGTATAATGATAAAACCGATGCATTTATAATAAAAAAAGAATTTAATATGAGTAAGAGTTCTTTTAAGCGTGCGGTGGGTAAATTATTAAAAGAGAAAAAAATCAGGATAACAGAAAGAGGCATTGAGAAAAATGGAAAATAAAAAATCCCGGGTCGTTATTATGGGGTGTGAATCCTATGACAATGAACTGGTTTATGAAAAACTAAAGTCAGCTGTGGAACTTCTTGGCGGGATTGAACAATTCGTAAACAGGCAAGAGCGGATTTTGCTCAAACCCAATCTACTCAGAGGAAAAACGCCAGACGCTGCGGTTACCACACATCCAGCAGTATTTGAAGCGATGATCCGATTGCTACAAGAGGCAGATTACAACCGCCTTTTCTATGGCGATTCGCCTGGCTTTGGTTCTCCCGCCGGAGCTGCGAAAGAAAGCGGTCTCGCGGCCATTGCGGCGCAGTATGAGGTACCCTTAAAAGATTTCAGTAGCGGTCAGCAGATGGATTTCCTGCTTGGCATCGGAACCAAGAAATTTGATATCGCCCAGGGGGTTTTAGAGAGCGATGCCATCATCAGTCTTTCAAAAATGAAAACCCATGGCCTGACCCGGATCACCGGGGCGATCAAAAACCAATTCGGTTGCGTCTACGGATTAAATAAAGGGATGTCCCATGCCCATTATCCGAATGTCAGAATTTTTTCAAAAATGTTGGTAGATTTGAATCGCTATCTGATCCCAAAGCTGAGGCTTTTTGTGATGGATGGAATTGTTGCCATGGAAGGTAATGGGCCGGCATCGGGAAAACCCGTTCCCATGAAGGTGTTGCTTGTATCTGACGATCCCGTTGCTTTAGATGCGACTTTTGCCAGAATGATCAATCTGGATCCCACCTTTATCCCAACCATTACCTATGGTGAAGAAATGGAGCTGGGCTACTGGACCGAAGAAAACATTGAAATGTTGGGAGAACCCCTCGAAAAATTTTATAAGCCTGACTTTGATGTGGTTCGGATTCCTGTCCATGAAGGTGAACCATCGACCCTTTCGTTTTTTAAACCGATACAGGATTTTATTATTCAAAAGCCGGTGGTTGATAAGGAAAAGTGCATCGGTTGTGGCATCTGCGAAGCGAGCTGTCCGGTTGAGAAAAAAGCCATCCGCATTGTTAATCGCAAGCGCAGAAAATATCCGTTGTATTTTTACAGCCGTTGTATACGCTGTTACTGTTGTCAGGAAATGTGCCCGGTCGGCGCTATTTCAGTCAAAACGCCACTCCTGGGAAAATTAACAATTTATAAAGACTAACTTTCATTTGCTTTTGTCCAAAATATCTTCTCTTTAAAGAGAAAAAAGCATTGACAAAATACGTAAATTTTAATATGATATTTTGAAATACTTAAAAAGGGAGTGATTCCACTGTTAGCATCAAAATTAATTTTAAAATGTCTCGAACGAGAAAATGTTGAGTATGTGTTTGGTTATCCGGGAGGTGCCTTGCTGCCTCTCTATGAAGCATTCAGAACATCTCCGGTAAAGCATATTTTAGTGCGCAACGAACAGACAGCACCCCATTATGCGAGTGGATATGCCAGAGAATCTGGGCGTGTTGGCGTATGTTTAGCAACATCCGGACCTGGTGCAACTAATCTGGTAACAGGTATTGCAACCGCTTACCTTGATTCAATTCCAATTGTCGCCATCACCGGCCAGGTGGATCGGGCGCTGATCGGAACAGACGCCTTTCAGGAGGCAGATATCACTGGTGCAACCGCTCCCTTTACAAAACATAGTTATCTTGTTCAGAGTGCGGCGGACATTCCGAGAATTATTAGAGAAGCTTTTCACATCGCGTCAACAGGTCGTCCCGGGCCAGTTTTGATCGATATTCCCAGAGATGTTCAGCTTGAAAATGTTAAAACCGGGCTGACTTGTGACAAGGTTGACATTATGGGGTATAAACCCAATTTAAACGGCCACAGCGGACAGATTAAACGAGCCATCAAAAAGATTAAAGAAGCGGAAAAACCAGTTATTTATGCTGGTGGTGGCGTTGTGCTGGGAAAGGCTCAAAAGGAACTGCTTGCTTTTGCTGAGAAAAACAAGATTCCGGTAATTACCTCACTGATGGGGATTGGTGCGTTTCCGGAAGATCATCCACTATACTGTGGTATTGTCGGTAGCCACGGCTATAAGTATTCCAATGTTGTAATGAACGGTGCCGATTTAATCATTAATATTGGTGCCCGAATGTCCAACCGGGCCACATCCCATCTGACTAAATTTGAAAAAGACACCGATTTTGTTCATATTGATATCGATCCAGCGGAAATTGGCAAAAACATGGAAACAAATATTCCGATTGTTGGGGATGCAAAGACTGTTTTATCGGAGCTGATTCAAAAAGATACCTTAGTAGAACATAACGCCTGGCTTGCTGAAATCGAAAACATTCGCAGTGAAAATCCGCTCGTTTATGATGCCGATCCTCCTTGTAGCGATCTGATCAATCCAAAAATACTATTTAAGGATATGTCTGAAATGACCGCGGATGACGCGACGGTTGTCGGTGATGTGGGATTAAATCAGATCTGGTCGGCCTTGTATTACCAGATTATTAAAAACCGAAAATACTATACTTCTGGTGGATTAGGGACGATGGGCTACAGTATTCCAGCAGCCTGCGGTGCGTCTTTCGCAACCCTAGACAAGCCTAAGGAAATTTTCATCGTCTGCGGTGATGGCAGTTTCCAGATGAGTATGGGTGAACTGGGAGTCATTGCTGAACATCAGTTAAATGTTAATATCATTCTGATTACCAATTCCAAGCTGGGGATGGTACGGCAGCTACAGTTTGATAACTATGGAAAAGGACATTATAGCGGAACGGATATTAATTTTGACGTTGATTTTATGAAGCTGGCTGAAGCCTATGGTATAAAAAATTATAAGGTTGATAAAAACGTCGACTTTAACAAGGTGCTACCGGAAGCGATTAAACACCAGGGCCCGACCTTGATTCAATGCCAGGTTCATCCGGATTTCATAAGAATATAGGGAGAATGGTTATGGAGAAAAAAACCTGTTTATCATTACTGGTAGAAAATAATTTTGGTGTATTAAGCCGCATTTCAGGGCTTTTTGCACGACGCGGTTATAATATTGACAGCTTGACAGTAGGTACTACCGAGAATGCCGAGCTTTCCCGGATTACCATTACTGTTACCGGAGACGATCAAATTCTAACCCAAATAAAGAAACAATTAAATAAACTCATTGATGTGATTACGGTTATTGAACTTAAACCCGATGATTCCATTATTCGAGAGTTGGTTTTTATTAAGGTGAAGGCAGATGACACCACCCGTTCTCAGATTGTCGAGATTGCCAATATGTTCCGGGCCAATATTGTTGATGTATCCAGAGAAAGTCTGGTCATTGAAATTACCGGTACCCGATATAAAATTGAAGGCTTCTTTGAAATGGTTGAACCCTATGGTATTTTAGAGTTCGTCCGATCTGGAGATACTGGTTTGCAGCGGGGCGGAAAGATTCTTTCGGTCTAAATAGTCAACATTTGTGAGATCTTAATAAAACATAAACCTTATTAATAAAACAAAGACCCTTTGAAGACATTTTTTCAAGGGTCTTTTTAAGTGCGCAAATTTTAATCGTTAAAACGTGGATGGCGGCCATCGGTTTTTGGTGTGCCCCATTAATAAGGTATAGGAACACGAAAAGGCAGCTGAAGAAGTCATTAAGAAGAAGTAAGTGTAAGTTATTCAGGACCGAGTTAAGAGGGATATTAAATATGATATAGAACAACAACAAAATAGATATGTATTGATGGTAAAGGTTTCATTGAAAAATGATAAAATCGGTGTTACCATGAAATTAAGGAGGAAGAGGTGAACTTGCGGTGCACAGTTTAAATGTGACGAGACTTAAAGATGTAATCGATTATACGAATAGGCTGGCAGGTGGTTATTCTAAAGGGAATGTGCTTTACAGACGTATCCAATCCTGGATTAGATTAGCCAATGATTGTTTAAACGAAAATGACGATTAGAATATGTCAACAAAGTAGTGGTAAGATTTAGGGATAATGGATTAAAAAAATTATAAGGAGGAAACAAAATGGGATTAAATTGGTTTAGAGTTCCAAAAGACATCGTATTTGGGGAAGGAGCACTTTCATATTTAGCGGGGCTTGAAGGTAAAAGAGCGACACTTGTCACTGGTGGCAGCTCAATGAGAAAGAATGGATTCCTGGATGAAGCAAAAGCACAGCTCGAAAAAGCAGGCATGGAAGTGTCTATTGTTGATGGCGTTGAGCCAAATCCATCAATTGAAACAGTCGTTCGTGGGGGCCAGGAAATGGCAGAATTTGGTCCGGACTGGATCGTTGCCATTGGTGGTGGATCAGCATTAGATGCGGCTAAAATCATGTGGGTATACTATGAATATCCGGACACTGTTTTTGAAGATCTGGTTGCTGGAAAGTTTCCAAAGCTTAGAACAAAGGCAAAATTTATCGCAGTGCCTTCAACCAGCGGAACGGCCTCAGAAATTACCGCCTTTTCAGTGATTACCGACACTAAAAACCATATAAAATACCCCTTGGTATCGTATGAAATGACGCCAGACATCGCTTTACTAGATGCTGTCATTCCCTCGAAAATGCCAGCTCATATTACAGCCAATACGGGCATGGACGTATTGGCTCATGCTGTGGAAGCTTGGGTCTCAACAGAAGCCACAAGTTTTACAGATCCATTAGCTTATGAAGCGATTCGGCTGGTATTAAAACAATTGCCAGTGGCGTTTAAACAACCCAATGATATTAAAGCCAGAGAAGATATGCATAATGCCTCAGCACTTGCCGGGATGGCCTTTACAAATGCTTCACTTGGTCTTATTCATAGTCTGGCACATAAAATTGGTGGTGAATTTGGAATTACCCACGGCCTTGCAAATGCGATATTAATGCCATATATTATTGATTACAATCGAAAAGCAACCAATAAAGTTGAAGAATTGGAAAAACAATTAGGAATTGAAAACTTAACGGTCGCTATTCAAGATTTAAATAAACGTTTAAACATTCCATTGACGCTAAAAGAAGTTGATGAAGTTGAAATCAATGAAAAAGAATACCTTGAAGTGATTGACAGAATGAGTAAAAATGCTTTTGGAGATCCCTGCACATTGACGAACCCCAGACAGTCATCCCCGGAAGATGTGAAAAAAATCTATGAATGCGCTTTTTATGGAACATCGGCTTTAGAAATTTAGTTAACAAAAAAATACTAAAGATAACAAAATAATACTGATAGAATTACAATTGCGGGTGATTCGTACCGATGCACAAGCTGATAAAAAATTGTGCTCGGGAACGGGTGACCCGCTTGAAATTTTTACCGCACGAACCAGTTGTTTATTATGAAACCGTAACCAGAGAATTAATTTAATAGAAAATTTTCTTTTTTGCTTTTAACTATTGGTAAATATGGTAAACTAACCATGGACACTCCTTAAGGCGAATCGTCTTCAAATCTGTATTTTTTTTAGTCCGTAGGGAGTATGTTAAAAAAAACGTTTATTACTAGCATTAGTGTTTGCTGATGCCAATTATTAATTGAACCCGAAAGGAGTTTTACATGAATCAAGAAAAACATGAACATGGATGTAGCTGTGGTTGTCATGGAGATCAACCAAAGCCTTTTGAGGAACTGGATCCGGTTTTGGACCACTACGCCGACATCCCCGGAAGTCTGATCACCATCATGCAGAAAGCTCAGGAACTGTACGGCTTTTTATCGGTTGCTCTGATGCGTCATATTGCGGTGGAAACCAATACCAGCATTGCTAAAGTTTACGGGGTAGCTACTTTTTATACCCAGTTTAGGTTTGAACCGGTAGGAAAATACCTGATCATGCTATGCCAGGGAACTGCCTGTCATGTCAACGGGTCCAAACTGGTAGAAGAAGCGGTGATGGATTACCTGGAGATCAATGAAGGTGAGACCACAGCAGATGGTCTGTTTACCCTCAACAACGTCGCTTGTCTGGGGTGCTGCAGCTTATCTCCGGTGATGATGATCAATGATGATACCTATGGACAACTGACCAAAGAAAAGGTAACCCGCATTCTGGCTGAGCTAAAAGAAAATGCCAGCAGCGGTGCCAACGGAGCAGAACAGCTTGCGCAGGAGGTGACAGCATGAAAATTGTAATTGGAGCTGGTAGCTGCGGGATTGCTGCCGGAGCACACAAGGTGCAGACTGCTTTTGAAGCCATCCTTGCTGAAAAAAACCTGGACTTGACCATTGAACAAACGGGGTGTATTGGTACTTGTTACTTGGAACCAATTGTTGACCTGATTACTGAGGACGGTAAAAAACTAACCTTTGTTAATGTTACAACTGCCGATGCCCGACGAATTGTTGAGGATTATGTGCTGGGCGAGGATGAGCTGAAAGATTTGCAGATCTCGGATTCTGATCTTACCATGATCGGAAAACAAAAGCGGATTGTTTTGCGTAACTCCGGCATCATCGATCCCGAGCGGATTGAAGACTATCAGGCGGTAGATGGTTACCTAGCTGCTAAAAAATGTCTCACTGAACTATCCCCGGAAGAGATTATTGAAACTGTTAAAATAGCGGGTTTAAAAGGTCGGGGCGGTGCCGGATTTCCGACCTGGTTCAAATGGGACGCCGCTAGAAAATCACCCGGAAAAACCAAGTACATGGTCTGTAATGCCGACGAAGGCGATCCCGGTGCTTTCATGGACCGATCTGTTCTTGAAAGTGATCCCCATGCTTTGATCGAAGGAATGCTAATCGGTGCTAAAGCCATTGGCGCCAATGAAGGGGTTATCTACGTCCGGGCTGAGTATCCCCTGGCGATTGTACGTTTACAAAAAGCCATTGATCAGGCACGGGAAAATGGTTTTTTGGGTAATGACATCTTTGAAACCGGATTCGACTTTGATCTGCGTATCAAAGCCGGTGCCGGTGCCTTTGTCTGTGGTGAAGAAACGGCGCTGATTGCTTCATTAGAAGGCGAACGCGGCATGCCCCGATTAAAACCGCCCTTCCCGGCCCAGAAAGGCTACTGGAATGCGCCAACCAATATCAATAACGTCGAAACCTTTGCCAATGTTCCCTGGATTTTTAGAAACGGTGGCGAAGCCTACGCGGCTTTGGGTACTGCTGAGAGCAAAGGGACTAAGGTTTTTGCTTTAACGGGCAAAGTTAAACGGGGTGGCTTGGTAGAGATTCCCATGGGACTAACCTTAAGAGATGTTATTTACGAGATTGGTGGGGGGATTAAAGCAGATATCGCCTTTAAAGCCGTTCAAATGGGAGGACCATCCGGAGGATGTATCCCGGCGAGTCTCCTTGATACCCAGATCGACTACGCTGAAATCACTAAAACCGGCGCGATCATGGGCTCCGGTGGGATGGTGGTTATGGATGAAAACACCTGTATGGTCGACATGGCCCGGTTTTTCCTCGACTTCACCTGTAAAGAGTCCTGTGGTAAATGCACTTACTGTCGGGTTGGTACCACAAGAATGCTGGAAATCCTCAATCGAATTACTCAGGGCGAGGGTCTGGACGGTGACATCGAACTGCTAGAAGAACTTTGTTATAAGATTAAGGATGGTTCCATGTGTGGTTTGGGTCAGACAGCGCCTAACCCGGTGTTAACCACCATCAAATATTTCCGAAACGAATATGAAGATCATATTTATCATAAAAAATGCACCGCTAAAAGCTGCAAGCCGCTATTGACCTATACGATTGATAAAGAAAAATGTGTCGGTTGTGGGGCCTGTAAGAAGAATTGCCCTGTGGATGCGATTACCGGCGAGAAGAAAAAAGTGCATGAAATCAGTCAGGACATTTGTATCAAGTGTGGCAAATGCTTCTCTGTCTGTAAATTTGATTCTGTCATCATTGACTAGAAAGGAGTGGGAGAATGAAACAATATAAAATGAACATCGATGGAAAAGAAGTAACCGGTCGTCCGGGACAAACCATTTTAGAAGTAGCCCGGGAAAATGCAATAGATATTCCCACCCTATGCTATGACGAACGCCTGGAGATTTATGGGTCCTGCGGACTCTGTGTCGTAGAGGTTGCTGGCATCCCCAAAATTTTAAAAGCCTGTGCCACCGAAATCACCGATAATATGGTGGTAAACACGAAGACCCCCCGGGTCATTGAATCCCGAAAAACCAATCTGGAGCTGTTGCTCTCAAAACATATTGGGGACTGTGTAGCACCCTGTAAACGGGCTTGTCCCGGCACCACTGACTGTCAGGGGTATGTTGGCTTAATCGCCAATGGTGAATTTGCCGAAGCCTTAAAGCTGATCAAAGAACAATTGCCATTGCCTGGGGCGATTGGCCGGGTCTGTCCACATCCTTGCGAAACGGCCTGTCGCCGGGGCGAAGTTGATGAACCCATCGCCATCGCCTGGCTCAAACGTTTTGCCGCTGACTTCGATATGACTCATGACATGTTTATGCCCGAAATCGCAAAAGCGAGTGGCAAGACAATCGGGATCATCGGTGGTGGACCGGGCGGACTTACCGCTGCCTACTATCTGATTCAATCCGGTCACGCTGTTACCATCTATGACGCTATGCCCAAAATGGGGGGGATGCTCCGCTATGGAATCCCTGAATATCGATTACCCAAAGGGGTGGTGGATGAAGAAGTGGAATTGATAAAAGAGATGGGCGTTGTCTTTAAAAATAACACCCGGGTCGGTGTCGATATTCCCTTTGAAACCATCCGTAAAAACCACGATGCTGTTTATGTCGCATTAGGTGCCTGGACGAGTTCCGGACTACGGTGTGAAGGCATTGACGCCAAAGGGGTCATCGGTGGGATCGAATTGCTGCAACAGGTAGCCAATAACGAACCCATTGTGCTTGGCGAAAAAGTTGCCATCGTCGGTGGTGGCAACACCGCCATGGATGCCTGCCGAACCGCACTGCGACTTGGTGCCAAAGAAGTCTATAATATCTATCGTCGAACCAAAGCAGAAATGCCGGCGGAAGAAATTGAAATTATCGAAGCTGAAGAAGAAGGGGTTATCTTTAAAAATTTGACCAACCCCATTGAAGTTATTAAAGGGACGGATGGACAGATCGTCAAAATTCGACTTCAAAAAATGGCCCTGGGAGAACCGGATGCCAGCGGTCGTCGATCGCCAGTTCCTATCGACGGTGAAGAAGAGATCATTGATGTCGATACATTGATTCTGGCCATCGGCCAGGGGATCAATCCCAAAGGACTAGATGACCTGGAACTGACCAAATGGAACACCGTTCTGGCCGATGAACAAACCTTCCGAACGAATTTAGACGGCGTTTTTGCTGGTGGAGATTGTATTAACAGCGGTGCTTCCATTGTCATTAAAGCCGTCGGCGATGCCAAAAAAGCGGTTCCTTTTATCGAAGGATACTTAAGTGGAGAAGCTATTGCTTACCATGAACCCTACTTTGTGATTCGTGAATCGGTGGATCAGGACTATTTGGAAAGCATTAAGAAAAACAAACGACCGGTGATGACTCACCTGGCACCAGATGCCCGTAATGATAATTTTCTGGAAGTGGTGGAAGGATTCAGCCCGCTTCAAGCGGTGGAAGAAGGAAAGCGTTGTCTTGAATGTGGCTGTCAGGATTACTTCGAATGTAAGCTGGTCGCCTATGCCAACGAATATGAGGTTAAGCCAGAGCGCTTTAAAGGCAAGAACCCGGAAGCAAAAATCCAGGATGACCACCCCTTTGTAATTCGGGATAACAGCAAGTGCATTACCTGCGGCCTTTGCGTCCGGGTCTGCGAGGATATTATCGGCGTTTCAGCGTTAGGTCTGGTGGATCGTGGTTTTGAGACCATTGTGGAACCGGCCCTGCGCCAGCCTCTTAAAGATACAAGCTGCGTCAGTTGTGGACAATGTATTGCTGTTTGTCCCACAGGCGCCTTAAGAGAAGGGCTTATTGGCATTAAACAAGTGCCCATGGATACAGATAAAACCGAATCGACCTGCGGTTATTGTTCGGCCGGTTGCCAAATTATCATTGAGTCGAAGGGCGATACCATTATCAAGGCCATTCCGCAGAAAAACCACCAGGATATCAATCAAGGTGTTATGTGCGGTCGGGGGCGATTCGGTACCAATCTGGTGCAGTGGGAAAATCGACTGACGACCCCGTTGATTCGCAATAAACAGGGTGAACTGGAAGAATCCAGTTGGTACGATGCCTTTGTGATGATTGCAAAAAAATCCCAGAGCATTGCTGCTCGATACGGAAGTGATGCCGTAAAAATGGGCATATCACCTAAATATACAAATGAAGAAATTTTTAACATGACTCAACTGGCTAAGGTGCTTCGAGCAGAGACCTTTAGTTTTTCCAATCGGGAACAGGGTGAAGACACGGTTCTGCCTGGCAACGATGCAATTGGCGACATGAATGCAATTGTGACCGCGGATACCATTCTGGTGCTCGGATTGTTACCAGTGAACAACCCCATTGTCAAATATAAACTGACTCAGGCATCAAAAAAAGGCGCCAATATTTTTGTCATTAACCACTTAGAAAGTGGTTATGATCATATCGCGGATGAGTTTATTACTGAATGTGATGATCTTGAATTCCTGGGAGAAATCACCAGGTATGTCCTTGAAAATGGTAAACTGAAAGCGGATGTGACAAATTTGGACACATTAAAAGCATCGCTTGCGGATTTTGAAATCGGTGATGAAGCTCAAATTATTGGTGAAGGCCTGGTTAATGCTAAAAACCTGGTCGTCGTTATGGGTGATAAGTATATCACCGCAGAAGCTTCGGCCCTGGTTGGCGATATCCTCGGACTCCTTGGCAAATTTGATGGTAAACGTAGTGGCATTTTCAGAGTAGCCGTTAAGAACAACAGCCGGGGTTTAAAAGCGCTGGGGGTTGTTAACACACCAACGGTTCTAAAAACGGCGAAAGCGCTGCTGCTCTTCGGTGAGGAACCCAATGCAGATCTAAGCGGATACGAATTTTTAATGGTTCAGGATACTCACCTGAGTTCGGCTGCCCAGAATGCCGATGTGGTATTGCCGGCACTGGCTTTCGCGGAAGTGAACGGTACCTTTGTGAACACAGAAGGCCGACTCCTTAAGGTGAAAAAGTCAGTAGAAAATCCGTTGGGAATTAACAATATTAAGATGGTTCAGGCAATTGCTGAAATTTTGGCGGAGGATCTTGGCTCAGTTTGTCCAGGAAAAATTCTAAAGGCTATTGGGGAAACAACCCCAGCATTTAAAAACGTTGACATTGGTGAGATTCTAAACACCCAAGATCCGGATGCGGTCAGGGTGGAATTTAAGCCTTATAGTAAAGGACGGCTCTTTACCGAGATTCCTTATACTGATTACCTGATGAATGAGATTCAAGGGAAGTTGAATCAAGTTATAAAACACTAAAAGTTTATTCATTTTAAAATTCTGAATCGTTTTAGTAATTACAAGTACTAAATATTTGCTTGCAATATAATTGAGATAAACTGAATAACCAGAGCTTTCTTTCATACAAAAAGTACCGTTTTGATCGTTTACATATCAGAACGGTACTTTTTTTGAGATCGAATAGTAATAAAATTAGAGAGCAACGATGGGTTTGCTAATCTTCTTTACAGATTATCAAAAATACTTCTCGGGTGACATTAACATGCAAGTTTGCACTTCAAAGGATGGGTTGTTTTTTTTCATTACTCCTATTGGAATATAATTATTGTCCGTTATCTAATTGTCCGTGTTGAAATCGATTGGCTGATATCGCATAAATTAAGGTCTGGGTTATCCATAAAAATCCAATCAGTAAATAGGGAAAGATACCGATATTAACAGCAATGGAAGTAAGCATACAAAGTGTCACGGCACCACAATAAACAATATTCATGAGTTGATAGCATCGATAAGCCGCTTTGTAGATAATGAATTTTTCAGCTTCATCACAGCTTTTAACCCATTCTTTGTCAAAGTTAAAGTCGAGCGGGTTTCCTTTTTTTCCAGGATATAAAACCTTTGTCAATTTTATGGTAAGGACTGTCATAATCAAGGTGAATGCAGTATTTGCCAAAAAGATAAAGAAGCCTAAAAATTCAAAATCTTCAAGGGTATTAGCAATGGTAATACCGAAAAGGCAGAATCCGGTAATCATGGTAACCGAGATAAAAGGAACAAGAAATCCCAGCTGACGGTCAATCTGATCAAAGAGTATATCATTATTTTCTTCCAATTGTTTCACCTTAAGTTTGGCCGAGAAATATAAAATTAAAATAAGAATCGCACAGAGTCCAAGAAGAATCGCCTGGATTAACAAGTTATTAGTAATTATAAAATTTTGAAAACTGTTAAGACTTCTGTTGATTGCAGCCTCACCATAAACAATACTACCTCCCAATAGGCCGCCGATAAAAGCAGATAAAACCAGGATAATAAAAAATTTGATCGTCGAATTTAGTTTTTTCATAAGTTTACTCCTCTTTGTATAAAAATAGTTCTTCAACAGTTGCACCAAAAACCTTGGCGATTTTTAACGCTAAAATAACAGATGGCGAATAATCGCCGCGTTCAATCAGGCTAATGGTTTGCCGGGATGTACCGACCAGCTTTCCCAAATCAGACTGATTTAGATTGTTTCGGGCCCGATATTCTTTTAAACGATTTTCCAATACCATGCTTGTACCTCCTAAGCCAAACTTAAATTTGGCAAATAAAATTGTCAAAACGACAAATAAAGTTGTCATTAATAGTATACATCTGACAAAGATAGTTGTCAAGTGAGGAATTTGGATTTATTCAATGTTCAATTCGCGATACTTTTGGTATAATAATATTTGTTTAATTAAGCAGAAAAAGATAGAAAGAGAGATCAAATGAAAAGTATCTTAATCGACGGAAACAGTCTTTTTTACCGGACCTTTTATGCCATCCGGGAAATGTCAAATTCGAAGGGCGTACCGACAAATGCCTTATATGGCTTTGTTAATATATTAGTTAAAATTCAAGAGGAATACCAACCGGATTATTTAGGCGTTGCCTTTGACTTAAAAGGACCAACCTTCAGGCATTTAGCCTATGACGACTATAAGGGTGGGCGCCTAAATATGCCTGAGCTTCTGGCCGAGCAGTTTTCAATTCTAAAAGAGTTGCTTAGAAAGATGGATATTGCCATTGTCGAGTTGGAAGGCTTTGAAGCCGATGATATTATAGGGACCCTGGCAAGCATTGGGTCAGAAAAAGGGATTGATACAGAAATCATCACAGGCGATCGGGATGCCTTTCAGTTAGTTGGACCGAGAATTAAGGTGTTGTATACAAAAAAAGGGATCTCCCAACTGGAAGAGGTGGATGAAGCCTGGGTCAAAGACCAGTACGGATTGACGCCTAAAGATTTGATTGATTTAAAAGCTCTGATGGGAGACAAATCTGACAATATTCCCGGTATTGCCGGAATCGGCGAAAAAACAGCAGTTAAGCTGGTTCAACAATATAAAAATCTGGAAGGGATCTATGAGCATATCGACGAGCAAAAAGGTAAGCAAAAGGAAAAAATAATCGCCGGAAAAGAGGATGCGTTTATGAGCCGAATGCTGGGAACCATTAAATTGGATGTTCCCTGGCAAGGCGATTTTGAAGAACTGGCCTTTCATAATATTTTTAATCCGGAGAGTATCACCTTGCTCAAAGAATTGGAATTTAATACGTTGTTGTCAAAAATAGATGTCGCCGAAACAGTGGATACCATTGAAAAATCAGTGGCGTTTAGCTGGGTTAAAACTGACTCAGATATGGATGGTTTGTTTAATGATCTCGAAAACACTAAAGAAGTGATCATTTATTATCATCGGGAGGAGACGCAGATTTATTTAGCCCTGGGAATTGCAGACCGTTTTTATTATCTGGATTGTTTGGCCGTTAATGACTTGAAATTTTTTGAGAAACTCAAAAAACTTCCAACGATTAAAACATTGGCGATCATCAGTCAGGATTTAAAGAATCTGATCCATATTTTTCATAAAAATGACATTTTCGAAGTCACCGAAGCGTTTGATACTTATATCGCCACCTATCTTTTAAGCCCCGGAGATCAGCGATATGATTTAAAATCGGCAGCTTATCAATATCTCAATCGGACCCTTCGGGATGATGAGGAGATGTTTGGAAAAGGTAAAAAAATGCAAAAAGCCAAAGAACTCAATGAGCAGTTACTGGCTGATTATATGATCAAAAACTGTGAAACCATTAAAGATTTAAAAACCGTTCTGGAAAAAGAACTCAATGAAACAAAAATGATGACCTTGTTTAAAACCATTGAGATGCCTTTGCTGGAAGTGATGGTGTCGATGGAGGAGCTGGGCTTTAAAATTGATTTAGACCAGCTGGAAGTTTTATCCAGCGAATTTGAAAATAAGCTTACCAGCCTCACCAGTGATATCTATACGTTAGCTGAAACAGAAAATTTTAACATTAATTCGCCCAAGCAATTAGGAACCGTTCTTTTTGAACAATTAAAGCTACCAGTAATAAAGAAGACTAAAACAGGCTATTCCACCAATATTGATGTCTTGGAGCAACTCATCCACTTTCATCCAATCATTGAAAAAATCATCGAATATCGGATGCTGTCGAAGTTGGATTCAACCTACGGTCGGGGTTTGATGGCTTTTGTTGAGCCCAAAACCCATAAAATATATTCGACCTTTAATCAGACCGTGGCAGCAACCGGACGACTTAGCAGTTCCAATCCCAATTTACAGAATATTCCGGTAAAAACCGAAATGGGACGAGAAATCAGACGGGTATTCGTGCCATCGGCGACCGATCGAATGCTGGTGGATGCTGATTATTCTCAGATTGAACTTCGGGTCTTAGCCCATCTTTCCGGTGATGAGAATCTGATTGATGCATTTAAAAAAGAACAGGATATCCACACCCGAACCGCGTCGGAGATTTTTAACGTTTCCCTGGATGCGGTCACAAGAACCCAACGCGGCCAGGCCAAAGCCATCAATTTTGGCCTGATCTATGGCAAGCAGGCCTTTAGTCTCGGGAAAGATTTGGGAATTTCAAGAAACGAAGCCCAGGATTATATCGACCGTTACTTTTCCCGCTATCCAAAGGTACAGGCCTATATGGAAAATGTCAAGAGCCAAGCCAAAGAAGAAGGATATGTCACCACCATCTGGGGAAGAAGACGTTACATTCCGGAAATGAACTCCAGAAATGCCATGCTGGTTCAGGCTGGGGAAAGAATGGCCTTAAATACGCCCATCCAGGGGAGTGCGGCAGACATTATCAAACTTGCTATGATC
Source organism: Acetobacterium sp. K1/6 (assembly GCF_034438075.1). Lineage (NCBI taxonomy): Bacteria > Bacillati > Bacillota > Clostridia > Eubacteriales > Eubacteriaceae > Acetobacterium > Acetobacterium sp. K1/6. Next base: position 153,541 of record NZ_JAXQGA010000002.1, read on the forward strand.
AAGGTGTATAACCGTTTAAAAGTGGAGCGTCTGGAAGCCAAATTGATCTTGCAAGTGCATGATGAGTTAATCATCGATACCCCTCAAAATGAACATGAGCGGGTAGAACGTCTGATTAAAGAAGAAATGGAAGGAGCGGCTAAGCTTTTTGTGCCGCTGACTGTTGATGTGAACACCGGGATGTCCTGGTATGATGTGAAATAGCAGGAGCCGGTGATGAGAGTAATAGGTGTAACCGGTGGGATTGCTTCAGGTAAATCCACTGTCACAGACATCCTAAAAAAACGGTTTAGTTATATTGTCATCGACGCTGATCAATTAGCCAGACAGGCCGTAGAGAGAGGGAGTCCCGGTTTAATAAAAATAGCTGCAGTCTTTGGACAGGAAGTCATCAAAGAAAACGGTGAACTAAACCGCAGTCTGTTAGGAGAAATGATTGCTAATGATGAACAGGCCAGAAAAAAACTAAATGCCATTGTTCATCCAGTAATAAAGAAATTGTATGATTCGCAAATCGCTTTTTATAAAAAATCTGGGATCCCGACAGTTTTTTATGATTGTCCGCTACTTTTTGAAACGAATCTGCAAAATTGTGTCGATGAAACAATTCTGGTCGTGTCCGATAAAGAGATTCGCATTAACCGGATAATGAAAAGAGATAAACTAACCAGAGAACAGGCTACAAAACGTATTGAGATGCAAATGTCTGACGAGGATAAGATCAATCTGGCTGATACGATCATTGAGAACAATGGTAGTCTGGATGATCTTCTGATCACAACGAATGCTTATTTTACCAGGCGAAAGCTTCTGGTTAAATAAATATCAAAACAGAATGGGTTAGTAAATAAAATAAAAAAATAGTTGATATTTTTCTTTCATTCCTTTATAATAAGAAAACAGGGTCAAAACACCTGTTACTTATGCGAGGATGGTGGAACTGGCAGACACGCAGGTTTGAGGGATCTGTTGCAGCAATGCAGTGAGGGTTCAAATCCCTTTTCTCGCACCACTATTTAGAACAAAAAGTCGATTGCGCAAGCAGTCGGCTTTTCTTTTTTTTGAAGCTGCGAGACTTCGGTAATTCGTCTCGTGCGTTCACAAAATTAAGTTAAAAAATAGGATTAATTGTTATGATTATACCGCTGTTTTAAGTTGACTTTATAAAAAAACAGTAAGGATATGAGGTGTAGAATGAAAAAGAAAATAATAACAGGAATTTTAGCGATTGTGTTATCAATGGTAATGGTGAGTCCCGTACTGGCAGATTCAAAAAGCGCCGGTGTCGCGATTGGAGCTGATAATACTGAAGCGCAACTAAAAACAGTTTATGACTATTTCAAGATTAAAAGAGGCGATGTTGAAGAAACTGTTGTAACCAATGCGGATGAACGGGAGTATTTAGAAGGTTTGGTATCCCTTGATAAAATTGGAACGCTGGCCCTTTCCAGTGTTTATGTTCAAGAAAAATCGTCGGGAGGAATCGATCTGGAAACCCATAATATTGATTGGGTAACCGATAAGATGTATGAATCAGCTTTGGGAACGGCCGGTATCAAAAATGCGAAAGTAATCGTCGCAGCCTATACCCCGGTATCCGGTACAGGTGCCTTAACCGGCATTTATAAAGCCTATGAAGTGGCAACCGATACCCGTCTTGATGAAACAGCAAAAACGACGGCAGTTGAAGAAGTGGTGGTCGTTGGAGAACTACAGGATGCCATTGGCGATGATGCAGTTAACATTATTAATAGCTTAAAGAGCGAGATTGCCCAAACGAAGACAATGAATGATGATGAAATTCGGGAGCTGATTGTTGAGACCGCAGACAAATATGACACTGTTTTGGATGACCAGCAAATTGAAGAGATTTTGAGTCTTGTCAACAAATTTAATGAGTTGAATATGGACCCGGATACATTTCTTAAATTGGTCGAAGCCGGCCAGAGCACTCAGGGTTTTTTTCAGAAAGCATCGACCTTCTTCGAGGAAATTGGTAACTTTTTTCGCAACCTGTTTTAAGGACAGCGAGTCGGATTATTTAATCAACTAAGAAAGAATTAGAATTAAAACGTCATTGTAGTCCGGTGGATTATGATGACGTTTTAGCTTTATCTCAGGCAACAAACGTTTGCAAATTTAGATTGACAAAGATTAAGTAAAAAGTTATCATCGTATTTAAAGAAACAAACTTTAATCAATAAGAAACTAGCTTTTTAATAGTTCCTAAATAAAAAACAAATCATTCAAAACGGAGTGGTTTATATTGTTTACGGTGGAAGGAAGACACCATGAGATTTGTGCCAATATTTTGCTTGCGAGAAGGGATGGTTATTGTTTCAGACTTTTTTGGGGAACAAGGAGAGCTGATTCTGGCAAGAAAAACTGTTTTAGATGCAGCATTAATTAATAAAATTCGTAAGTATAAATGTAGTGGCCTGTATGTCGAAGAAGAACAGGTAGTAAATATACCCATCGTACACACGATCAACAGCAATGTGAGAATGAAGACGGTCAATGGTATTAAAGAAATATTTATTTGCAAAGAGAATAACGTGTCGGTCCCAAAAGAACAATTCACAAAAATGGAGAACCAGGTTGAAACGATTGTGGACGCAATTCTTAAAAGCAAAGAAATGATGCTCAATATGGTTGATCTGAAAGTATTTGATGACTATACCTATTTTCATTCGGTCAATGTAGCGGTTTTATCGATTGGCCTTGGGACTGCTTTAGGCCTTGATAAAACAGATTTATGTAATCTGGGATTTGGTGCATTACTGCATGACATCGGAAAAGTTTTTGTTCCGAAGTATATTCTCCATAAGCAAGGACCATTGACTGATAGTGAATTTACAGAAATGAAAAAGCATTCCTATCTAGGGTTTGAATATCTGACAAATGAATATGTAGGAAGTGTTGGAGCTCAGACCGGTATTTTGGATCATCATGAAAAGTTTTCAGGTGGTGGTTACCCCAATAATGCCAAAGGCGAGGAAATTTCACTCTATGGAAGAATTATCTCAATCGCCGATGTTTATGATGCCCTGACATCGGATCGGCCTTACCGAAAAGGGTTACTTCCATCAGAAGCGATCGAGTACATCATGGGCGGAACTGAAAGCTTATTTGATCCAGATCTCGTTAGTCTGTTTGTCAGAAAAATCGCGCCATACCCGATTGGAACCTCGGTTAAATTAAGCAATGGTATGACGGGTGTAGTGACTGACAATTTTGAAAGTTACTGCATGCGCCCGAATATTCGGGTATTTAAAAATGGTGATGAGAATGTAAAACCCTTTGATATCTGCCTGGCCGATCGTCGGGCCTTAAATATTACCGTTGTCGATTTTATCAGGTAGTACAACAAATTTTGGAGGTTGGTTATTTGAAAATTATTTTATTAGGAACACCCGGCGGTGGAAAAGGAACGCAGGCGAAATTGATATGTGATTGTTTTAATATTCCGCATATCTCGACCGGAGATATTTTCCGTGGGAAAATAACATCGGGAACGCCAGAAGGAAGAGAAATAAGTGCTTATACCAGCAAAGGGCAGCTTGTCCCAGATCGTATCACGATTGCGCTTGTGGAGGAACGATTAGAAAAAGAAGATTGCCAAGAGGGCTTTTTACTGGATGGATTTCCGCGCGATAAAAAGCAAGCGCAGGCTCTAGATCTTTTTATGAACAAAAAGAGTGAACAGATCAATTATGTTTTTCTAATCGATGTCCCCAAAGAAATTATTGTCGATCGTATCTTAGGGAGACGGGTCTGCCCAAAATGCGGAGAAAGTTATCACATTAAATATAATCCACCAAAGATATCGGCAACCTGCGATGTTTGCTCAACCGCATTGATTCACCGGGCGGATGACCAGGAAGAAATTATTTTGGAGCGCCTGGATATTTATAATCAAACAACACAGCCGATTCTGGAATTTTATGAGAAGAAAGCGATTCTTCATAAAATAAAAGGTGATAGCGGGATCCATGAAATATTTTCCCAAATCAGTGAGATTATAGAAAAAGAGCAAAAAAAGGCACCTTGGGAAATGAGTCCTCCAAGACTTTGATTTTCGGATCGGGTTAAGCAGTATGTTTGACAATCAGATTTAAAAATGTCCCAAAACGGCTTGTTTAATAAGTTGCAAAGTTCATAAAAAGAGCATCCCTAAGTTCTGGGACGCTCTTTTTAACGTGCTGGCAACAGGAAGGATAACTAGTTATTTACCTTCCCAAAAAGCTTCAGCCTCTTCTTCCATTTTTTCAAGACGGGTATAATAATCGGGAAACTCATTTAAATGAGCCAAGGCAATTTTACCAGTGACGAAAGGATCATCGCCGGTTACATTTGTGCGGGAATTATCCGTGCCATGCTCAAGCTCAACATCCATGCCCATTCGAAACTGTTCAATGTCAAATTTGTTCCAACTAATTCCAAGCATTCTACCCGTTTCTTTTGCTTGTTCGGTCGTAAATACTTTTTTTGCAGACATAAGATCACCTCTTCTTAAAATTTCAAAATATGACGATTCTGGTTGGTTTCATAATGATTTAACCCCATTATAGGCAGAATTTTTAAATTTGTCAATCAAGGACCAGAGGGATTTGTTTTGAAGTTAAGTAAAAGGGTAAATAAAATAACAAAACTTGAAAAAATGGAGGAAAAAATGGGATTTCAAAAAGTTGCAGAAATAAAAGATTTTGAAGAGAATGAAAAAAAACTGGTTGAAGTGGACGACAAAGCCATTTTGCTGACAAAAGTGGCGGGTGCATATTATGCTATTTCCAACAAATGCCCGCATATGGGAGGATCGTTATTTAAAGGTGACTTACAGGACGGGGTCATCACTTGTCCAAGACATGGTGCCAAATATGATGCAAAGACTGGTAAAGGTCTAAAGAAACCGAAGATTTTATTTTTTGAATTTAAATTAGAAGATGATCGTAGCTATCCGGTTAAGATTGAGGACCGTAATATACTGATTGATATAACATAAAATAATTAAAAAGCCCCAGCTGCATTGTAACTTTTTTGCACCTGGGACTTTTTGTTTGATCCGGGTTCTGATTTATTAATACGAATGATTTTTAATTGCTATCGATTGATTCCAGTAAAGGAAGTGCGGCTTCCAGATTTTCATCGACCTGGTTTTCAACCAGCTTTTCAAGAATGATCTGAGGATCCATTTCCAAAATCGTCCGTTCGGAACCATCGGTTAAACAGATAATGCCGGTAATCGCTGATGAGATTTCTACGGGTTGAATGTCATTTGTATTAACTTCAAGAACACTTACCAGTTTTTCAACCTGTATAGCGATCATTTCATCGTCAGACAGTTGAAGCATCAATACATGTAAGGCGTTGCGACTGGGCTGATTCTTATCAAATAGTGCTAGCGCATCCACCACGGCATAATAACGATCATTAAATTCCACAGCACCCCGAATAACCGTATTGGTACCTGGGACAGAAATGGCCTTACTGGCTTCTAAGGCTTCAACTACATAGGATTGCTCCAGACCATAGGCTTGTCCATTGATAATAAAGGTGGCCAGCTTTTTATACTCATTAGTCATTGAGAAGGCAAAATCAGATTGTTCAATTTCTTTATCATTAGACTTACTTACCGTGATTTCTGCATAGTCTGCCATTTTTTCAAAAACAAAGGCAAGGACATCATTATGATAGCCATCTGAATTTTTATATTCACGATAACAGGATGAACAGGCACAACCGATCGAATAATAGCTGTTTTCATAAACTAAGATTTCGGAACGGGTTTTGCCGTTCGGTACGGTAAACAGCTCGTCTGGTAAAGTTAAGGTTTCACCTACTTTATAGGTATCATTAGTTGTTGAGAGGATCATTTTGTTACGATCGGTAAACACCGCAAAGGTGTTGTTATCAGAGTGAAGGGATTCTTCAAGGATAGTTTTAAATTGGTATTCACTGTCAAACACAATCCCGATCCCTCCGACTGTGCGGTTGTGATTGCTAAAATCAGTAATCGAGGCACCATAGATATAGGTGTAACGATGATCGTATAACTCGGTTTTATCAAAAGTGGAAACAAAGTATTTTTCTGGTTTTGCATTTGATAAAATTTCATTGATATAGGGGTCGGTGAGGGTCTTGCCAATATCTTCGCTGCGCTTGGGGTTGGACACGGCGATAATGGTGCCGGTTTGATCAAAGACAAATAAATTACTATAAACCGTGTAGAGTTCATTGATATAAATTAAAATATCAGTTAATTGTTTTTTATCCGATGCGGTTATATCATCTTTGGCGAGAATCCGTCGAATGCTTGAATCAAGTGCCCACCAACGACAATCGTTGGCTCGCTCATAGAGATTTCGATCCATGATATCAACAGAAAGCGAGGCCAAAAAGCTGGTGTCTACAAGGCTGGTTGATACGACAGTTGAAAATAAATTAGAAACTGAGCTCTGAAACAGGCTACTGGTGTTGGTACCGATCCGTCCGATTGCGCGAAGAATTGGTTTTAGACGGGAGTACTCAGCATCAATGCTGTCATCTCGGGCAATGATCTGACCGTTATATACGATCCGTTTTAGTGAGCCATTGATGGTTTGGGTTTTATTGATGATTTCATTGAGTTCAGTGGAGAACGAATCGGCCTGATGCATCAGGCCGGTTGTGACAGAGGAGTCAATGCTTTTGAGATTGCGATTATCCCGAAAAGCTAGGCTAAGAGGGATCATAACATGACCCTTCCAACCAAGCCCATAATATTTTTGGTACCCTTGGGTGGCAATGGTCTTAGAAATATAATCCGCACCGCGATAATAGACAACACCATTGACCCCGGACTCAACCGGTTCAACAATGATCCCGATTGGCACGTGATTTTCATCACTGCTAGCAATAACCATATTGTCATCGTCGATGATGGTCATAACGGAACCATCGTAATCATTGGTCAGTTTTTCAAAGATCTGAGTCATTTCATTTTCAAAGCGAAAACACAAGCAGATCAGGCCAATGGCTTGGGTTGTACCTTCCCGACAGATTCGACTGGAAAAGATATGGGAGTTCTTATTGCCGTATTGCAGTTTTGAGTTTTTAAAGTATTCCACAAAACTCTGTTCGCCATCCATTGTCTTGACCAGATTGGGGCCTTTAATCTGTTTGCCGAGAATATTGTTTTGTTCATCAAGATTTGCCAGCACCCGATAATTATTATCCATAACGATGATGTCTTCATAAACGGAATACTTGGCTACATACTCCCGCATCCGCGATAAAATCATATTGCGGTCGTTTTCATTACGGTCAGTATTTTCGACGAAGCGGCGGATGTCATCATCGGTTGCCAGGAAACCAATGTCGGCAGTTCGTTCAAAAAGGTTGCGGATCAGAATATCGATGGCTACCTGGGTTTTTGAAATGATTTTTTGTTCCATTTTTTTTAACTTCTCAGAAACAAGGGTATCAATCAGTTCTTCTTGTAAATCGATAAAACCGCTTTGGATTTTAGTCATATTGGGGAGAACACTTTTTGATTGGATGGGACAATTGATCTCTGAAAGTAGTTTAATATTATCCCACTGGTCATTCAGATCAGAAATGCTCTTGTTGCATTCCTGGACGTCGGGCATGTAATTTAAAAAATCTTTTTGCTTATATATAATCATCATAAATCTCCTCGTTAAAATAATATGACACCTTCTGAAATGATCAGTCCGAGTTAAGCATCATTCGTTTAATCTTAGTATCGGCTAAATGTATCATTTTTTTGGTTCTTTTGCAAGTCAATTATGGTAAGAATAGCGGAACTCAATACGATTTCGGCAAATAACTGATTGCGCTCAAATCGATGGGGAAAAGCGTGTTCTAGCTAAACATCAGCATCTCTAGGAAATCCAGATCATCCTGATTGGGGAGGTTTTTACTGGAAAGACGGGCGTCAAAAACCATGATGTATTTGTTCTCCGGGTCAAATTTTGGCCAGACGATCTGTCCCTTATATTCTTCTTTGAAATTGGGATTACCAAATTTAATAAAATTGACCCAGGATTGTTGCATGATCCACGATAAATTACTGACCTTAGTTGTTCGCCGTTGTCCGATTCCGTTACCAAAGACAAAGGGCAATTCCATGCCATGGGCCGTATTAAGTCCGACAATTTTGAGGATGGCCGGATCAAAATCAAAATTATAAAAATAGACATCTTCTCCCAACTGTGCGTATACTTTAGCCATCATCACCATTCCAATTAGGAAAGCCGAATAGGTATAGATTTCCAGGGCTCGATCGAGAGGTGAGTGGTCATCGTCGACAAAAAAATGGTCCAGCGCTTTTGGTGCACGTTCAGGACCAAAGGTATGATAGCAGAGCATCTGATAAATACCCAGATTGGTGTGGCCCTTTATAAATAAGGAAGATTCATCAGTATTGTACCCGACCAGCATTTTAACCGTATTGACGTCACCGCTTTTGAGCGCCTTAACAGGATCTTTGGGGAGAACTACGCCATCATATACCGGCCAGAAACCGAAAGCTTTGGGAACACTCGACTGGTCTGCTTTGACCATTGAGAGGGCGGCAAAAACGTCACCGGGAAGGGCTCTTAGCTGATCCAGACCATTTAAAGAATCCTCGACGCCGTATAAGTTACATAAGAGTTTTCCGTTATCCATCGTTTTTTCCAAATCACCCCGGTTAAGCGCAGAAAAAGCTGAAATTGAGAAGATCGATCCGCTTTCAACAATGGCCTGGTGAAAAAGACCTTTGGCCAGCGGGGAAAGCATCAGGGCCGTGACACTATATGCACCGGCTGACTGACCGCCGATGGTGACTTGATGGGGGTCCCCGCCAAAGGTTTCAATGTTCTCCTGAATCCATTGCAGGGCCAGGATCTGATCCAGTAATCCGTAATTGCCAGTGGTCCCGGCTTCCTCAAGCAACCCCCGGGTAGCGAGGAATCCCAAAGCACCGAGCCGGTAGTTAATGGTGACCACCACCACCCCTTCCTGAGCCATTCGTCCGCCGTCATAAACAATTTCAGAGCCGGAGCCCGAGGAAAAAGCACCACCGTGGATAAACACATAAACCGGATAGCGATCCTCTGGCGTTAGCGCTGGCGTCCAGACGTTTAAAAACAGACAGTCTTCGCTTTTGCCGTCCATTTGATAGGTGCCGGGGGAATCAAGGGTTATCCCCCCCATTTGAAGCGAGGAATTACCGTATTTTGAACAGTCAAGGACCTCTTCCCAGGGTGGCATTGGTTCGGGCGCTTTAAACCGCCGGTTGTCGATCGGCGGCATCGCGTAGGGAATTCCTTTATAGTAGGACAGTCCCCGGCGGAATTGTCCTTGAACAGGCCCGCAGTGGGGCCTGAGGATTGGTCGTTTTGGTAAGGCTGTTTTATCAGTGGTGAAAAATGACATGGTGTTCTCCTTTTTAGTGAAACTTAAGTTGTAGCGAAACAGTTCGCAATGATTGTGAACGGGTACGCGCGATTTAAAATTGAATGGGGCCTTGAATGTAATCCCGATGATAGCAATAGTTTATTTCGTAAAATTGATTATGAAAGTCCGTCGCTCGACAATCGTAGTATAACATTTTTCTTTGGGTGGGGGTCAATGAAAACCGACTCTTTTTTAAACTTGTTAAAATAGGCAGTTGTCCGCGAGCTTTAATCGCTCTCAGGATAGTTTTGCCTTTTTCATTAAACCCCAGTACCCGTAGATAAGGAACAAAGGATTCAGTTAGGAAAAGTTTTAAGAGCTCTTTATCAAGTTCCAGGAGCCGATTGCATAAGATCCGGCGAACCCGGGTTTTAGGGATACGCTTAGAAATAATACCATTGACGCATTCGTCCAGGGTTGTGGCAACTTTTAGAGTATCTCGAATTTTATGCTCCAGGCCTTCACTGACGTAGGGGGTGTTTTTTAGATGTTTTACATCATGAGAAAGAATCAGCAGCCGTAATGCATTAAGAAATAAGTCGTCGCCGTTGGGGTTAAAATTTTTTTTAAATGGCAGAATCAGATCTTCACTTAAATAAGGAAGTTTGTGATCAAGCATTTTTAGAATAGCAGACGCTGACTCCGGGTTGGCAAGCGCATCAAATAATATCTTTCGTATCCCACTGGCACTGAGAAAGCTTGACGGCAATAGACTATGATAATCGGCACCTTGTCGTTTAACCGTCATTGAACGGATATTGCTTTGAGTTTTATGAAGGGCTTTGAGATATTCCAGGGCCAGAATGTTGTTGGGAGTTTTTAAGAGATCGCCAGCTTCGTGACCTAAATAGGAACGGATGGCCAATTCTCTGGCTCGAGGAAAAGAAACACCGGATGATAAAGCCTCTTTAAGGAAGCTTTTAAATTCAGCGGGTTCGTGAACGAGTATTTCAGCCAGACTGGTTAGCGGCTGGATATGCCCAAATTCGGAACCAAAAGAAAGAACATCAACAACCCCAGTGGCGTTAAAAATTTTAATTCCCCCATAAGCAAAGGCTTCGGCACTTTGGCAGGCGTAACCAAAGGGAAGTTCGCAGACCAGATCAACACCAGAAGACAAGGCCAGTCGGGCGCGTTCCCATTTGTTAAGTAGTGCAAAATCGCCACGCTGGGTCAGGTTGCCGCTCATTAAAACCATCACACCATCACACTGACTCTCTTTTTTTGATGCTTCAATTTGCCAGGCATGTCCCATGTGAAATGGATTATATTCAGCGATAATACCAAGAATTTTCATATTAGCCTCTCTCTTGTTAAAAAAATAGCAATTTTTTCACTTATTATCAAAATATGACAAAAAAATAATGGTATTCTTAGCATATTACTGTTATTATATAGAACGTATGAAGTGTAATCAATCTAAAAACTAAAGGAGAGTAATTATTAATGAATGTACTTGTTATTAACTGCGGTAGTTCTTCACTAAAATATCAATTGCTTGATATGACCACTGAAGAGGTTTTAGCTAAAGGTTTAGTTGAAAGAATCGGTATTGAAGGATCTGTTTTGGTTCACGAAGCGCCAGGTCAAGACAAGGTGAAATTGGTACAACCGATGAAGACCCATAAAGAAGCTTTGAATCTTGTCATGGCAGCTTTAGTTGATCCTGCTCATGGAGTAGTGAAGTCTTTGGAAGAAATTTCTGCTGTCGGTCATCGAGCTGTGCATGGTGCTGAAACTTTCTCTGATTCAGTCGTTATTGATGATGCGGTTATTAAAAGTTTGGAAGAGTGCTCAGAATTAGCACCGCTTCACAATCCTGCTAACTTGATTGGAATTAATGCTTGTCGGGAGTTACTGCCAAATGTACCAATGGTAGCAGTATTTGATACCGCTTTCCATCAAACCTTGCCGGGCGAAGCTTTCATGTATCCACTCCCTTATGAATTATATGAAAAATTCAAGATCAGAAAGTATGGCTTCCATGGAACATCCCATAAATTTGTGAGCCAGGCTGCGGCTGAATTAATGGGTAAAAAACTTGAAGACCTGAAACTGATTTCTTGCCATTTAGGTAATGGTGCCAGTCTTTGTGCCATTAAAAACGGAAAATCGGTTGACACTTCAATGGGATTGACTCCACTGGCCGGATTGGAAATGGGAACGCGTTGCGGTGACATTGATCCTGCTATCATTCCTTTCCTGGTTAATAAAGGCTATACAGTAGATGAAGTTGATAATATCATGAACAAAAAGTCTGGTGTGCTTGGCGTTTCTGGAATCAGTTCAGATTTCCGCGATGTTGAAGGTGCCGCAAACAGTGGTAATAAACGGGCTCAGTTAGCACTGGATATTTTTCACTATCGGGTTCGTACTACCATCGGCGCTTATGTTGCGGCCATGGATGGGGTAGACGGCATTATCTTCACCGCTGGTTTAGGTGAAAACTCAACAACTTCGCGAGCTGCAATTTGTGGTGGTTTAAAATACTTGGGAATTACGCTTGATCCTGTTACCAACAGCAAGCGCGGCGAAGCGACTGTTATCTCTGATAAAGACTCTAAAACAACCGTTATGGTTATACCAACCAATGAAGAATTAATGATTGCCAGAGACACCTTAGCGTTAGCTAAATAATGTAAAGTATTTCACTTGACAAAACGGGCAATCGTCTATATAATGATGATTGCCCGTTTGGAGTGATAAAATGAATTTTGAAATCAATAAGCTATTGCAGGAAAAAATAATCCCTTTTGAATTTGTTGTAAAAAATACGGATTTAAATGATATAGAGGGAGAACTGGATGAAAATGGCGCTTTCGTGCGTGGAACCATCGAAAAAGTATCGAAAGGTAATTTTCTGGTGAATTTCACCCTTGAGATGACCATGATCTTTCCCTGTGCGCGTTGCCTAGAACCAACCCCCATTGATTGTCTTTATGACTATACGGATACGGTAACGGTTGAAGAGGATGAAGCAATACTTGATTTATTGCCCATCGTTGAAGAATGCATTTATATTAATGAACCTTTCCGTGTACTGTGCAGTGAAGAATGTGCGGGTTTGTGTCCAAAATGCGGCAACAATTTAAATCACGAGCAATGCGAATGCGACAAATTTGGTGATTATGATCCGCGATTTGAAGCGTTGAAAAAATTATTGTAAGTGAAATGACTTTACTATTTAGGAGGTGTGAGTGATGGCTGTACCAAAGAGAAAAACTTCTAAGTCCAGAAGAGACAAAAGAAGAACACATTACAAATTAAATATTCCAGGAATGAGTACTTGTCCAAAATGTGGTGAAATTAAATTGCCTCATCGAGTTTGCAAGTCTTGTGGCACATACAAAGACGTTAGCGTTATCAGCTTTAACGAATAAACAGAGTCTAGACTCTGTTTTTTCTCTATCTGGGATTATTTTAGGCCCGGATATTTTTATTGATTGTATTTACTGAATCGGTTTTTTCTGGGATAATAGACAGATACAAAGGAGGGCGTTAGTTTGAATATTTTTTTAGACGCCATGGGTGGCGATGACGCGCCCTATCAAATCGTAAAGGGTGCCATTGATGCGGTTAAGGAATATGACGTCAAGCTGACCCTGGTGGGTCGCCGGCCGGCTATTTTAGAAGAGCTTTCAAAATACGATTACCCTGATGACAAAATTGAAATTCTGCATGCCGAAACCGTCATAGAAAATACCGAAGATCCCGCCATGGCGATTCGGCGAAAACCGGATTCGTCTTTAGTTGTGGCACTTGATGAAATGAAGAACCGAGAAAATGCAGTGCTGATTTCAGCTGGAAGTACCGGGGCACTTTTATCCGGGGGATTATTAAAACTGGGCCGGATTAAGGGAATCAAACGTCCTGCTCTGGCAGCAACGCTGCCCAAAAGTGACGGCGTATTTGTTCTTATTGATACCGGTGCCAATGCCGATTGTAAACCGGAGTATTTGGAACAGTTTGCCCAATTAGGAAAAATTTATTCAGAAAATGTTTTAGGTAAAACAGATCCGGGGATCGGACTCATTAATATCGGTGCTGAAGCAAAAAAAGGAAACAGTCTTGTAAAAGCGGCCTATGAGCTTTTGGAAGCTGGGGATTTTAATTTTTTGGGCAATGTTGAAGCACGCGATATTCCCGAAACGAAGGCTGATGTGTTAGTCTGCGATGGATTTACGGGCAACATCGTATTGAAATTAACCGAAGGTATTTCTGCTTATCTGCTTAAAAAAATGAAGACGTCAATCATGAGTAACACCAAGGGTAAAATTGGAGGAATGCTGATTAAAGATAATTTGAAAAGCTTCAAAAAACAATTTGACTATGCCGAGTATGGCGGTGCTCCCTTTTTAGGTGTAAAAGGTGGTATTATCAAAGCTCACGGTAGCAGTGATGCTTTTGCGATTAAAAATGCGGTGCGACAGAGTATTAAGTTTATTGAGAATGATGTGTTGAAAAAAATTACTGATAATGCAAAAAACAGGGAGGCTTAAGTCATGGATGAACGATTTTTAAAAGTTACGGCAATTATTTCAGAGCAATTGGATGTTGATATTGAAAAAATTACCCTTGAAACCTCACTCATTGACGATCTGGAAGCAGATTCACTGGATGTGGTTGAGCTGATTATGGCGTTTGAAGATGAATTTGGAACTAAAATTGACGAAAGTGCATTAGAAAATATCCAAACTGTAGGAGATATCATCAACGCAATTTCCTAAGAAGATTAAAGGGTGTCGCTGAGAAACAATGGCACCCACCTTCTCCTTATTCAGGAGACTGTGCGTTATCTTTTCTGGTTTGCTTCTTTTCATGGGGAATAGCGAGAAACGCTCAGGCGAACTCTCGTAATCGATAAGGGGGGATATTAAGTGACAATCGAAGAAAAAATCGATTACCGTTTCAAGAAAAAAGAGTTATTAAAAGTTGCCTTAACGCATAGTTCACATTCAGGAAATTCGACCAACAACGAACGACTTGAATTCTTGGGGGATGCAGTATTGGAACTGATTATCAGTGAGTATTTATTTTTGTCTCACAAATTATCTGAGGGTAAAATGACGAAAATCCGTTCCAATATTGTATGTGCCGAGTCTCTTTCCAAGGCTGCCTATGAACTCCAGTTGGGAGATCATATTTTCTTGGGAAAGGGTGAAATTGTAACTGGGGGAAGGCAACGGAAATCGAACCTTGCCAATGCCTTTGAGGCCCTGATTGGGGCTGTATTTTTAGACAGTAATTTTGAAATAACCCGGAAAGTTGTTCTGAAAGTGTTGGAAAGTAATATCGCTCTGGCTTTGTCCGGTGCGCTGGTAAAAGACTATAAAACGGAACTTCAGGAGTATATTCAAAAGAACAATGACAATGTTATTGAATATGTCCTGGACCGTTCTGAAGGACCGGAACACAACAAAACCTTTTATATTAAATTGATTTTTAATGGCGATTGTGTGAGTCATGGCATCGGTAAAAGCAAAAAAGAAGGGGAGCAGGACGCCGCTAAAAACTATTTGCTTAAGACGAGAAGACTAAATTGAGGTGAGGGCTTGTATTTAAAAAAATTGCGATTGTCGGGGTTTAAATCATTTGCAGACCCTGTAAGCCTTGAGTTTTCAGAAGGTATTTCTGCAATTGTGGGCCCTAACGGCAGCGGAAAGAGTAATATCACTGATGCCATCAAATGGGTTTTGGGTGAACAAAGCATTAAATCCCTTCGGGGTAAAAAAATGGAAGATGTCATCTTCTCAGGAACAGAAAAAAAACAAGCCTCCGGTTATGCCGAGGTTGTTTTGATTTTAGACAACAAAGAGGGTTCGTTGGAAAACTATCCCCAGGAAATAGCGATCTCACGGAAACTATTTCGGTCCGGCGAAAGTGACTATGCCATTAATAAAAAAAGCTGTAAACTAAAAGAGATCCACAGTATTTTTATGGATACCGGTTTGGGGAAAAACGGTTATTCATTAATCAGCCAAGGGAGTATCGAAAATATTTTATCGAGTAGTCCCACTGAGCTGCGGAATATCTTTGAAGAGGCTGTAGGTATTGTTTCCTATAAAACTAAAAAAAACGAAGCCGAAAAAAAATTGGAGCAAACTCAGGGACACTTGGATCGGCTGCGAGACATTATGGCAGAAATAGAAAAACAGGTGGGCCCCTTAAAAAACCAATCTCGGAAGGCTAAAAGCTTTTTAACCCTCTATGAGGAGTTAAAGACTGTCGATCTGGTGATTTTCTATCGAAAAATGAGCGGCGCGGTCACGGAACTGAAAGTATTAAAAAAAAATCTTGAGGAACAACTAAAAAGTTGTGAACAAATCGAAGCAATTATCAGAAAAAAGGATGAATTGTATCAAAAACTGACCATTGAGAATCGTGAATTGGACCTTTTAGCGGACTCGGAAAAGAAAAATCTATCGGTGCTCAGAGCCGATTTCGATCGGGTTCAGCGGGAAGATATCCGTTGTAAAAGTCAGTTGGAAGCGAATCAAATAACCCAGGAACGCTTAAAAAACGAAGGTGAAAGCTTGACCTCCCGAATTGCGGCAACACTTAAGCGGATTGATGGACTGGAACTGGAGAAAAATGTCTTGCTAGAGAACCTCGTGACAAAAGAGGCAGTCAGAGGTGAACTGGAAAATACCCTTAATCTTTTACTCTGTGCAGAACAGCAGGAAAAAGATCGGATCAAAGCAACTCAAGAGGCCGTTCTAAATCAGCAATCGCTTTGCGAAAAACTCGAAATGAAGCGTTTAGAAATTAAAACGGCCATTCAGGAAGCAAAGACGGAGTCATCTTTTATCAAAAAGTACCTGGATGAAACAGGAGCCAGTCAGGATCAAGTCGCTGCGGATCTAAAGCAGCAAAAACAAGAGATGAGTAGTCTGTTGGCAGAAAAAGAGCAACGGAAAGACCAGTACCAGAAGTTGCAAATCCAGTATCAACACAGTTTGGACGAACAAAAGCAACTCCAGAATCAGGTTCACCTGATTTCTAATAATTTGAAAGTTAATGCTTCCAAGGTAGAGTATTTAAAAAATATTCAAAAAAATTATCAGGATTACTTCCCAACCATTCGTAAACTGATGACATCAGAAAAGCTGCTCGGCCCGGTGATCCATGAGGTTTTTGGGCCGGTTG
This sequence comes from Acetobacterium sp. K1/6, assembly GCF_034438075.1. NCBI lineage: Bacteria > Bacillati > Bacillota > Clostridia > Eubacteriales > Eubacteriaceae > Acetobacterium > Acetobacterium sp. K1/6. Next base: position 170,128 of record NZ_JAXQGA010000002.1, read on the forward strand.
GCGAACTCATCTCGACTGAGGCCAGATATCTTCAGGCCATTGATATTGCTTTAGGTGCTAAAAGTCAGAATATTGTCGTTGCCAGCGTTAAGGTTGCCAGTGATTGTATTAATTTGCTCAAGAAAGAGCGTCTTGGTCGGGCAACATTTTTGCCCCTGGATAATTTAAAATACAGTTTAGTTGATGAAAAAACCCGGGCAGTGCTTAAAAATACTTCCGGAGTCGAGGGGATTGCCAGTGACTTGGTTAAAACCGATGCGGCTTATGAAGTGGTCATTAAAAGTCTTTTGGGACGAATCATCGTCGCCAGAGATTTTGCTTCGGGAAAAGATATCCAGAAGAAAACGGCTTCTAAGTTTACCGTTGTAACCCTGGGAGGTGAAATCTTTTACCCTGGCGGAGCCATTGTCGGGGGACAAAGCAAGGACAACCGGCAGTCGCCGCTTTCTAAGAAGATTGAAATCCAGAATTTGCAAAAAGAAATGGATCAGCAAAAAAAAGCCCTGGATGCGATCAAAAACCAGGATGTGACGGTGCAAAAATCTCTGACCCAGGTAGTCGATCAATTAAAGGAACTGGAAACGGGGTATAACCGCTGCAAACAAGCGCTGTGGGAGAAGAACAAGACAATTGAGGACTTGAGCCGAAAACAGCGTGAAAGTACGCAGTCGATTTCGTCTCAGGAGCAAAAGCTTCAGGCACTCAGTCAGAAGCTGGAACAGTTAAATATTGAGCTGACTAAAATCGAAGCATCATATAATCAGGCCAAGGAAGCCACAAAAGGTCAGGAAACTGATGATCAGGCTCATATGATCAGACAACAACTGGACGATTTGCGGTTAAAAATATCAGAAAGCCAAATGGTTATCACTCAGATCAAAGGAGAAATCGCTGGGTTTGATCAGCAAATCGTCTTGATGCAGGAACAATTAAGCCACCAGACAGCCAGAAAAACGACTCTGGAAGCTGAAATGGCGGGTTACCTAAATGAATCCCGCGAATTGATCCGACTTCAGGAAAAACTGGGGGCGGATCATCAGCTGCTAAGCAAAAAAATTGAATCCCATCGTGACAAAAATAAACAAGCGATGGAACTGCAAAAAACGAATGCCCAGCGGCTGGAGACGCTACAGGAAGAAATAAAAAATGACAATCACCAATTGATTATTGACAACGACAGAAAAAATACCATTTCGACTCAACTAAACAGTCTGCAGCTACAGATGAACCATTGGGAAGAGAATATCTATAAGAGCTATGAAATTAACTATTTAATGGCTGAAGATGCCTATCAGCAGTTGGAGGCGGAGCACAGCCTTGATGAGCTTGATTTGTCTGAAGAACGTCAGCGTACCTTGAGAGAAAAAATTAGCGCACTGGGGAATGTGAACCTCGGTGCCATTGAAGAGTATGAAGAAATTATCGCCCGACATGATTTTATGAAAGAACAAATGGATGATTTAAAAGCTGGGAAAAGTGAGCTGTTAGATATTATTAATACCTTGTATGACGCCATGACCGAGCAGTTTAAGGCAAACTTTATCAAGCTACAGGAGAATTTTACGCGGATCTTTGGCATTCTATTTGAAGGCGGTTGGGCTTATCTGGAGTTTACGGACCCTACTGGGGTGCTGGAAGGGGGAATTGAACTGGTGGCTCAGCCACCGGGTAAACGGCTGCGGCATATTTCTCTGCTTTCTGGTGGTGAAAAGTCAATGGTTGCCATTGCTCTGCTGTTTTCCTTTCTGGAAATTAACCCGTCCCCTTTTTGTGTGATCGATGAGGTAGACGCTGCCTTGGATGATCATAATATTTACCGTTACATCAGCTACCTCAAAAAAGTAGCGGAACATAATCAGTTCATCACGATCACTCATCGTCGTACTACCCTGGAAGTGTGCGACAATCTCTATGGGGTATCGATGTCCAAGGATGGGGTGTCCCAATTGGTGTCGGTTCGACTGACGGATTACGCTTAAAATGATGGTCAGGAGAAATTACAAACTGACCCCAAATAAACTCACTTAGGCAAGGCTCTAAGGGGTTAAAACGAAGGAGGCAACGATGGAATTAAGTTTATATGAACGGATGCGTAACAAGCTGGTTAAAACGGCTGACAATTTCAAGGAAAAAATAGAAAATGTCATGTATATGGGGAGCTTTGATGATGATTTCTTTGACGAGCTGGAGGAAACTCTGATTCTCTCGGATTTAGGGGCTCAAACCTCAGTGAAAATCACGGCGGCGCTGCGGGCAAAGATTAAAGAAACCCGGTCTAAAAGCAAGGAAGAAGTGATGGGCTTTCTAAAAGAAATCCTGGTCGATATGGTTTTGGTGGAAGTAAAAAAGCCGCAGCTACCCACGATTATGCTGGTTGTTGGCGTCAACGGGGCCGGAAAAACCACCTCGATTGCCAAACTCTCTGAGCGCTATAAAAAAGAAGGCAAAAAAGTTGTCATTGCAGCAGCGGATACCTTTCGGGCGGCGGCGGTGGAACAACTCGATGAATGGGCCAGACGGGTTGGCGTGGATATTATCAAAAGTACTACCGGTGCCGATCCGAGCTCGGTGGTTTTTGATGCCATTGGTGCAGCCAAGGCCCGTAAAGCCGATATTCTGATTTGTGATACGGCGGGACGTCTGCATAATAAGGTTAATCTGATGAAAGAACTTGAAAAGATCAGTCGGGTGATTAACCGGGAAGGTGAAGGGTTCACGGTTCATAATTTATTGGTGTTAGATGCTACTACTGGGCAAAATGCGATTAACCAGGCAAAGGTGTTTCATGAGTGTGTCGAAATTAAGGGAATTGTGCTGACTAAGCTCGACGGAACCGCCAAAGGCGGTATCGCAATCTCGATTATCGATGAAATGCAGATTCCCATTGAATACGTTGGTATTGGCGAAAAATCAGAAGATCTCATCGATTTTGATCCAAAGAAATTTGTTGATTTGCTCTTTGAATAAAGGTTTATAAAGATTTTAACGAAATGTCCCAAAGAGCGCGAATAAAAGCTTGACTTTTTTACTGTCAGGACTTACAATAATTAAGTCGTCAAGTAAAATTCCTTTACGACGATATCGAAGGTGCATATGGAAAAAAAAGTAGGGGAACAATATTTATTTGATTTTTATGGCGAACTGCTAACCGCTAAGCAGAAGCAGATTTTAGAGTATTACTATGATGATGACTATAGCCTGGCTGAAATTGCTGAGGTAATGGCAGTTACCCGTCAGGGTATTTTTGATGTGATTAAACGCTCTAAAGCCATGATGGAAGCCTATGAAGAAAAACTGGGACTCATCGCCAAGTTTTTAAAATCTCAAATTATTCTGGAAGAAATTGAGAAAGTTCTATTGGACTGTGTTGATCGTGAAAAAGACGAGCAGCTACAATCTGAATTGATGCTGGTGGTTGAAAAACTGAAAAAAGTCAGTGAAGAAAACTAGAGGTGACAGATGATCTTTGAAGGATTAAATGAAAAATTTCAAAATATATTTTCCCAACTTAAGCGCAAAGGAAAATTAAACGAAAAAGACATCCAGGAAGTCAATCGGGAAATAAAAATGGCTCTTTTAGAAGCCGATGTCAATTTCAAAGTCGTTAAACAGTTTACCAAAAATATCGGTGAGCGCGCCATCGGCCAAGAGGTACTTAGCAGCCTGACTCCGGGACAGCAGTTTATCAAGATTGTAAAAGATGAAATGACAACCCTTCTGGGCGGTGAAATTGAGCGCATGGACTTTATCCAGGGACGCCAGAATGTTTATATGATGGTGGGTCTCCAGGGTGCTGGTAAAACAACCACAGCAGCTAAGCTTGCCAACCTGTTGCGCAAAGAGAAAAAATTCAAACCCTTGCTGGTTGCTTGTGACGTCTATCGTCCAGCAGCGATTAAGCAGCTTGAAATTCTCGGGGATGAATTAAAAATTGACGTTTACTCTGAACATGATATAAAAGACCCGGTCGGCATTGCCAAACGGGGACTTAAAAAAGCAGTTGAAGGCCATTATGATCTGGTGGTTATGGATACGGCCGGTCGATTACAAATCGATGAAGCGCTAATGGATGAATTGGTTAATATTAAAGAAGTCATTAATCCTACCGAAATTTTATTAACGGTCGATGGGATGACCGGACAGGAATCGGTCAATGTAGCTAATGAGTTTAATCGCCTGCTTGATATTTCAGGGGTAATCCTGACCAAGTTGGATGGCGATACCCGTGGCGGGGCGGCCTTATCGATTACCTATACGATTGGCAAGGCGATCAAATATATCGGCACCGGTGAAAAACTGACCGATATTGAACTTTTTTATCCGGACCGGATGGCATCGCGGATTTTGGGAATGGGGGATGTACTATCCTTTATTGATAAAGCCCAAAGTATGATGGATGATGAAAAAGCCAAAGAACTGGAAGAAAAGTTCAGAAATCAGGATTTTGATCTGAATGACTTTTTGGATCAGATCAGGCAGATCGAAAGCATGGGCTCGATTAGCAGCTTGCTGGAAATGATGCCGGGAGCCAGTAAGAAAGCCATGAAAAATGTCGATTTATCGGGGGCGGATACAAAAAAAACCGAGGCCATCATCTTATCGATGACCAAGGAAGAACGCCATAAACCCGGGATCATCAATGCCAGCCGACGAAGACGAATCGCGTTGGGAAGCGGTACTATGGTAGCGGATGTTAACCGGTTATTAAAGGGTTTTGAACAGTCCAAAAAGATGATGAAGCAAATGTCAAATCCGAACATGGCCAAAAAAGGACGGATGAAGCTTCCGTTTATGTAAAATCAGTGTTATCAAGGACATTATGTCATTAGATAAAGAAGTTAAGAAAGGGGGAACGAACATGGCAGTAAAAATCAGATTAAAAAGAATGGGTAAGAAGAAGAAACCTTTTTATAGAATCGTTGTTGCTGATGCACGGGCACCACGTGATGGTAAGTTCATCGAAGAAATTGGATACTACAACCCTTGTGTTGACCCTGCACTCGTAAAAGTAGATGCAGACAAAGCCAAGACATGGTTGGCCAATGGCGCAAAACCAACGGACACCGTTAAGTATTTATTAAAAAGAGAAAACGTAATCGAGTAGTACCAGGAGGTAAATGATGAAAGAACTTGTGGAAATTATTGCCAAAGCTCTTGTTGAACACCCCGATGCGGTATCTGTCTCAGAAGTTGAAGGCGAACAATCCATTGTTTTGGAATTGAAAGTCGCTGACGATGATATGGGCAAGGTCATTGGAAAACAGGGGCGTATCGCAAAAGCAATTCGTACCGTCATAAAAGCCGCTGCCACGAAAGAAGACAAACGTGTCATGTTGGAAATCATCCAATAAAGGCATTGGGCTGTGTATACAGCTCTTTTTTTTCGTGTCTTTTTCAGGGCAAAAAAACAGGAGATAACAATGGAAAATAATAATCGTTTAATCATCGTTGGCCGTATTCTTGGTGTTCATGGCATCAAGGGTGAATTAAAAGTATTACCTTTAACCGATGATCCGGGCCGTTTTTATGACCTGGATGGGGTCACCCTGATCCATGGCAAAAGTGAAGTGGACTATAAGATTACCAATTGCCGCCTTCATAAAAACAACGTGTTGTTGTTTCTCGAAGGTATCACCAACCGTAATGATGCCGAAGCATTGACGGGTTGGGAAGTCGGTATCCCAAAAGAACTGGCAGTTACATTGGAAGAAGATGAGTTTTTTATCGAAGAATTATTGGGCTTACCGGTTTATAATGACGGCCAACTGTTAGGAAAAATTACCGATGTGATGCAAGCCGGAGGGGTGGATGTTTATATTATCACCGCAGGCAAGAAAGTCTATTGTGTTCCCGCGAGAAAACTCTATTTCAATGAAATCAATGTCAAAACTGGACGAATTGATGCCAGTATCCCACAGGAAATATTGGATCTATGAAATTTTATTTTTTAACCTTATTTCCGGAAATCTTTGAAACGTATTTTCAAACCGGAATGATCGGTCGCGGCGTCAAGGCGGGTTTGATTGACTATGCTGTGATCAATATCCGCGACTTCTCCGGTAATAAGCATCATAAGGTTGATGATACCCCCTATGGAGGTGGTGCTGGTATGGTGATGGCAGCTCCGCCGATTGTTGCAGCCTTAAAAAGTATTCCCGATTTTCGTACTTATCCAGTCGTTTATTTAACGCCGGGGGGCAAACCGTTTAAACAAAAAGATGGGATGACACTTTCTAAATATCCGGGAATTGTTTTTATCTGTGGCCATTATGAAGGCATTGATCAGCGCGTTATCGATGCTTACGTGGATCTGGAATTTTCGGTGGGGGACTATGTCTTAACGGGTGGAGAATTACCGGCTCTGACCCTGGCTGATGCGATGGCCCGCCATATTCCCGGTTTTTTGGGCAATGGTGATAGTTTGGCGGAAGAATCTTTTGAAAGTCATTTGCTCGAATATCCCCATTATACCAAGCCGCGGGATTTTGAAGGTCAGGAAGTACCGGAAGTGCTACTTTCAGGCAATCATGCCGAGATCAAAAAGTGGCGTTTAAGCCAGGCAGAGACACGCACCCGGCTAATCCGACCAGATTTATTTGAACACTATCAAAATATAAATAAATAAAACTTGCATAAAGAGTTAGCAAAGTGTATAATATGTCAGTATGTTATCAAGGGAGACGGTCCTCTGTACATGATGCATGAACGTCGGAAATCGAATATTAAGGAGAAAAAAAATGGACATTATTAAAAAGATTCAATTAGAAAATATGAAGGCAGAGCCACCTAAGTTTAGCGTTGGTGACACGGTCAAAGTTCATGTTAAAGTTATTGAAGGTAAACGTGAAAGAATTCAGATTTTTGAAGGCATTGTGCTTAAAAAACAAAATGGTGGTGTGGGTGAAACATTCACAGTACGTAAACTTTCTTCGGGTGTTGGGGTTGAACGAACCTTTCTGGTCCACTCACCAAAGATCGAAAAAGTTGAAGTGGTTCGACATGGTAAAGTCCGTCGAGCTAAACTTAACTATCTTCGTGATCGCGTCGGTAAAGCAGCAAAAGTCAAAGAAAAAAGAGTATAATTCAGAGGCTGGCAAGCCTCTTTTTTGATTAACTTGGTTGTTTAAAATAACGAGTTGTTAGCAAGGAAGTGAAGAAATGAAAGAAGATCAGGACTCTAAGGGTAATTTGGAACTTAAAGAATGGATACAATCCGCAGTGATTGCCATTGTTCTTGCTTTTATCATAAAAATGTTTCTATTTGACTTTGTCATGGTCCAGGGAAGTTCGATGTTTCCCACCCTGGTAGGGGGTGATCGCCTGATTGTCAATAAAATCGGCTATACCATCGGTGAGCCAGATTATGGCGAGATTGTGATCCTCAGTTATAGTGATAGCGTTGAGTATGTCAAACGGGTAATAGGAAAGGGCGGAGATACCATTGAGATAAAAGATATGGTTGTTTATCGGAACGGTGAGCCCTTATCTGAAGCGTATATCAACACTGAAGCGTACGAAGATTTTTCAGAAGTCACCGTTCCAGTTGGTACTTATTTTGTGATGGGGGATAACCGCGCAAATAGTTCGGACAGTCGTTATCCGAGTCTGGGTTTTGTCGAAAGAGATGCCATTGACGGCAAAGTGATCTTTAGAATTTGGCCCCTTTCGGAAATTGGACTGGTATAAAAATGTCAGAAGAGAAAATTGAATACATACAATGGTATCCGGGTCATATGGCGAAGGCCAATCGAGAAATAAAAGAAAAACTCAAGCTCATCAATGTGGTGATCGAAGTGGTCGATGCCAGACTGCCGTTATCGAGCAAGAATCCCGAGATTAACCAGTATACCTGGAATAAGCAGCACATCTTGTTGCTAAATAAGTCGGATTTAGCGGATCCGGAAGTCAGTCTTTTATGGATGGACTGGTTTAAAAAAAATACTGACATTCAGAAGGTTGTACTGTTTGATGCCTTCGATCGGCGGATGAAAACCGACCTGGTCAGAACCATTCATGAACTTAATATCAAAGAGAAAGCGCAGGTAAAATGCCTGGTTTGCGGAATTCCCAACGTCGGGAAATCGACGGTTATTAACAGCCTCATTGGAAAAAAGAAAACCCAGATTGGCAATAAGCCGGGCGTTACAAAGGGGCAGCAATGGCTTAGTACTCCGGATCACCTGATGCTTTTGGATACCCCGGGGATATTATGGCCAAAATTCGATGATCCACTAGTGGGGCTGCATTTAGCCTGGTTAGGTTCCATCAAAGATACGATTTATGAAAAAGAAAATATTGCGGCTGATTTGCTCAAATACTTGTTGGTATATTATCCTGATGAACTGGAAGCGATTTATAAAATCGAGATTGAAGGAAAAAATCTTCCCGAGGTTTTCGATGCTATTGCTAAGAGTCGGGGACTGCTGATTAAAGGTGGCGAGTACGATTATGCGCGTACCAGTGTGCTGATACTCAATGATTTTAAAAATGGTCGGATTGGACGTATCACTCTGGAACGACCAAATAATAACTTTTAAAAAAAGTACGCGATAGCTTATTTAAAACAATCACTTTCTGTTTGTCAGGAAGATGGTTGTTTTTTTTATTTTAATTCTGTAGTATAATATCCAAAGATACGTAAAAAAACAAAAAGAGGTAAGTATGAATTCATTTCAAAACATGACCATTACGTCACTTAAAGACTATATTTCAACACTGGATATAAAAGCGTACCAGGACCTGATTCCCGATCTAAAGCGCGATACACGTCAAGCAGTTCAAAAAATCGCAAAATCTTTGGAAAAAAAGGTTGACGCTAGAATGATCGAAATAGAACGGATTAAAAGGATGAAATCGATTGAGACAAGCTATTACAACAATGGGATAAAAAAAATTGGTGGTATTGATGAGGTTGGACGGGGTCCGTTAGCGGGACCAGTGGTAACCTGTGTCATTGTTTTAAAGCCGGATTCCAATCGTTTGTATGTTAATGATTCAAAAAAGGTTTCAAAAAAAATGCGGGAAAGTTTATGCGAGCAGCTGCTTGAAGACGCGTTGGATTATGCCATCGGCCAGGTCGATAATGATGGGATTGACAGTCTCAACATTCTAAATGCCACTAAAAAAGCCATGACTGATTCGTTAAGTACATTATCCACAAAACCGGATCTGCTACTCATTGATGCCCTCCAAATTGACTCCAAAATTTCCCAAAAATCGATTATCCACGGCGATGCCACCAGTTATACCATCGCCGCGGCGAGCATTGTTGCCAAGGTCTACCGGGATAATCTGATGCAGATTTATCACGAGGAGTATCCCGAATATGGTTTCGATCACAATATGGGTTATGGTACCGCCGAACATATAAAAGCCCTTTATAAGCATGGACCAACGCCCATTCACCGTCGAAGCTTCATAAAAAATATCGGTTTGTAATGAAGACACACAATCTCAAAAAAGGAAAGGCCGGGGAAGCACTGGCGGTAACATTTTTAGAAAATATCAATCATCGGATTTGTCAAATGAATTATAAAAAACCGTCTGGTGAAATTGATCTTATTACCCAGGATGGTGATACCCTGGTTTTTGTCGAAGTGAAGTATCGAAAGAATCTGGATTACGGATATCCCCGGGAAGCGGTGAATCGGGCTAAACAAAAACGCATTGCGAAAACGGCGCTTTGGTATTTAAAGGAGAAACAGCTAGATGACGTAAGCGTTCGCTTTGATGTCATTGAAATATATTACGGCTTAGATGGCGAGCAAGTGATTAATCACTTTGAAAACGCATTTTCATTTTAATGCAATGGATTTAGTGTGAGAGGAATTCAATTAATCTGAAAGAACAGGACTAAGATCAGATTTATTTGACCTCAGTCCTGTTTTTTAAATACTATTGGCCGTCATCCACTGAGATCAGAAACACCTTTTCAGAATAGGTACCCTTAGTCTCTTTATTCTGAATTTTTAAATAGTCAATATGAAGTGGCTCATATTCAAAGGTCTCCACAATTGTATCCAGCAATTCGTAGATATCCGAAAGTTCATCTTCCGAGGGTCGCTTCAAAAATATCTGAGCTTTTTCAAGAAGCTTTTCTTTTAATGCATCTCGAACTTCTGATTCACCTAAGATTTTGTACTCACAGGTACGTCCACTGTCTTTAATGATTTTTGGAATCTTATCCCGAACAATTTTATTATACTCAACTTTCATAATCTATCACCTCAAACATATTATACCCAATCAGTCTATTTAAAAACAAGAGGGATAAGATATTTTTAAGAAAACCTCCGCTGATTCCAATTTGCTTTATGATATAATAAATCATCCAGGAGTTAAAAAGGGGGGGCGCAATTTAAGGTGGAAGAGCAGCATGTGGCGCTGTGAATCTCTGCGTTATTTGAGGAATCTTGGGTATATATCTTAAGTAACTTGAAGAAGCGCACGATTAATAATTAAAAAGATTGACCATTTACTAAAATGAAACTAATACTTGTAATTTTGTTAAAGAAATACTATTATAATTAGAATAGTTCTATTTTAAGCAGTGATTTACAGGTTTGGTTTTGGCCAGGACGACCAGATCTTTAAAGATGGATAGTTATTTAGTTTAATATCGGAAGGAAGATTTTTATGAGTAAGTTAACGATATCAGTGGTAATACTGGCAGTCATCAGCCTTGGTGTTTTTGCGTTTAACTACATAAGTCCCGAAATTTTGAACACCTCTGAAAAGCTATCATCAAATCCAGATCAAATAAAAGAAGTCTTGGTGCCGCTTGATAAAGAAATAAATGCAAAAGATTATGGGGCAAAAGGAGATGGTTTAACGGATGACACAACGGCCTTGCAAAATGCAATTGATGATGCAAGCAAAGAAAAGGCACTGTTGGTGATACCAGAATCGAGTGAATCATATCTGATAACAAAACAGCTTGTCATGAAGGAAAACACGCATATAAGCGGCTATGGTGCAACATTATTTATGGCTCCGGAAGAAGACACAATCAGAAATATGCTATGGTCAAGTCCCGACGACATGGTTTCAAATATTTCAATTGAAGGCCTGACTTTGAAATCTGAAAATAAGATTATAGGTATCGATTATTATGAAAATAGTATGGTTAGCAATGTTCAAGGCATGTATTTTCAAGGCGTAGACACGATGAAAATAAGTGATGTTTTTATGGAGGATGTCTATGTTGGTTTGAAAATATCTCAGGCCGGTAAGTTGAGAAATAAAGATATAAAAATAAGCAATTTAAGGATCGATAACTCCGGGATGCCGATACAGATCTCCGGCACGAATGGCTTTAGTATGGTTGATAGTGTGCTGAATTCAAATGATGGCGGTACCAAATGGCTGCATTCTGCTTATCTGAGAGGAGACAACAGCAATTTTTATTTCCAGAATGTTGAGTTTAATAATGCCTCTGGTGGCGGTATCGCAATAGCAGGGAATCCTCAGTATCGTCATCCACCAGAAAATATGGTATTTAAAGACTGTCGTATCAAGGATAGTGTAGTAGGCGTTCATATTAATAGTGGTGCTACAAACATTACAATATCTGGTTTGATTATAAAAGGTAGTAGCTTGGGCTTTAAAATAAACGATGCATCCGAATTAAACATTGATGGCGTGAACATCAGTGGATCAAAACAGCAAGAGAATGACCATGGCGGATTCAGTATTGAAAATGTTAATCAATCGACAATTTCAAGTGTTACAATTGACGCCAGCGATATGACAGGGTCATTATGTCAATTAATTGGAGATATTGAGGATTTAAAATTGTCATCTTTTAAATCAAGTGAGGTAAAAAATATTCCATTATACAGCGTTGAGAGTGCGGCAAAAATAAAGAACCTGATTATTGAGTGATTTAATAAAGACTAGAATAAGCAAATTCGTTTAGTGGCATCTTAAGATTTGTTCAGCGATGAGTTAAGATGACATCAATCAACACTGTTTAGGAGGCAGACCGCAATGGGAGAGAAAATATATCTGGCATCGCCGCATATGAGTGATGAAGGATTTGAAATGGCGTATATTAAAGAAGCGTTTAGTACCAATTGGATTGCACCGCTTGGACCAAATGTTAATGAATTTGAAAAAGAGTTTGCATCAAAAGTGGGGGTGAGATACGCCGCGGCATTAAATACCGGGACTGCGGCTATTCACCTGGCCTTGAGAGCGGTTGGTGTAGGGGAAGGTGATATTGTCTTTTGTCCGACGCTCACATTTTCGGCAACTGTAAATCCCATTATTTATGAAAAAGCGATTCCTGTATTTATTGACAGTGACGAGGAAACCTGGAATATGTGCCCACTGGCATTAGAAGAAGCTTTCCAGAAATATCCCAATGTGAAAGCTGTGATTGTCGTTCATCTTTATGGTTTATCGGCTGATATGGATAGAATCATGGCAATTTGTAATCGTCATGGCGTTGCGGTGATCGAAGATGCAGCTGAATCTCTGGGAAGCTTATACAAAGGCAGACAGACGGGCACCTTTGGTGAGTATGGTGTATTTAGTTTTAATGGGAATAAGATTATAACCACTTCTGGCGGTGGAATGCTTGTTTCCAACAATAAAGAGAAGATACAAAAGGTAAGATTCTGGTCGACGCAGTCAAGAGATTCAGCGAGACATTATCAGCACAGTGAATTAGGCTTTAACTATCGCATGAGCAATATTTCAGCTGGGATTGGCAGAGGTCAACTAAAAGTATTGGATCTGAGAGTTGCAAAGAAAAAAAAGATCTTTGAGTTTTACAAAAGAGAATTAGGTGAATTGCCAGGAATTCAATTTATGCCTGTCAATCTCTGGAATGAACCTAATTATTGGCTAAGTTGTATAACCCTGGATAGTAAAATAAAACCGCTGGAGATAATGGATGCTCTGGAAGAAGAGAATATTGAATCCCGGCCGATCTGGAAACCCATGCATCAACAACCTTATTTTAGTTGGTGTGATTATATTGGCACAACCGTGTCCGAAAGACTCTTTGAATCAGGGGTTTGTTTGCCTTCTGATACCAAGATGACAGATACAGATCAGGAACGCATCTGCAAAATTATTAAAGGATTGTGATAATAAATGCTTTACAAAAGATTTATAAAAAGACCAATGGATTTTTGTTTATCTTTGGCGGCGATCATTGTACTATCGCCACTATATGTTGTTTTAGTGTTGACAATCAAAAAAAAATTGGGCAGTCCGGTATTATTTAAACAAAAAAGACCTGGTCTAAATGAAAAAATCTTTACACTGTATAAATTTAGAACTATGACTGATCAACGAGATGAAAAAGGCGCGTTATTGCCTGATGATAAGCGGTTGACCAGGTTTGGCAATTTTTTAAGGTCGACCAGTCTGGATGAGTTACCGGAACTGGTCAATGTGTTAAAAGGAGATATGTCTGTCATTGGTCCACGACCTTTGCTGGTCCAATACTTGCCACTTTATAATGAGCAACAAAAAAGACGACACGAGGTCAGACCTGGCTTATCAGGTTTAGCTCAGATCAATGGTCGTAATGCGATTAGTTGGGAAGAAAAATTTAATTTGGACGTTGCGTATGTTGATACGATCAGTTTTATTGGTGACTGGAAAATTATTTTTCTCACGATGAAAAAAGTTTTCAAAAGAGAAGGAATAAACGCAAATGATTCGACAACGATGGAGTTGTTTCAAGGAACAAAACTTACAGACTAAGAATTGTCTTTGAAATTTCATCATACTAACCAGAGGGAGACATGGCATTATGAAAGAGAAATTAATGATCATCGGGGCAAGTGGCCATGGAAAGGTAGTTGTCGATATTGCGATCAAAATGAATATTTGGAAGCACATCTTTTTTTTGGATGATGATGTATCGATTACGACTTGCATGGGATATCGTGTTGTGGGAAAAACAGTCGATGCCGTTAACTATATCGATGAAGCTGATATTTTTGTCGCGGTTGGAAACAACGCGATAAGAGAGAATATTCACAAAACGTTGGGATCAGCAGGGGCAAAGCTACCGGTTTTAATTCATCCAGCGGCGATTATTGGATCGGAAGTTGAGATTGGGGTTGGCTCTGTTATTATGGCCGGGGTTGTAATCAATAGTGCAACAAGAATCGGACGAGGCTGTATTATCAATACGGCGGCGACGGTAGATCATGATAACCGAATAGCAGACTATGTTCATGTATCGCCTGGGGCGCATTTGGCAGGGATGGTTGAAATTGGTGAAAAAAGCTGGATTGGCATTGGCAGTGTTGTCAGTAATAATTTGACCGTTACAGCAAACTGTAAAATTGGTGCTGGGGCGGTTGTAGTAAAAGATATAACCGAATCTGGAACCTACGTGGGCGTACCGGCAAGGAGTATTCGTTGATGAAAAAGACTGTTTGGATTTGGAACCATTATGCCACAAGTATGTATAAGGATCGTGCCGGGAGGCATTACTCTTTTGCACAAAATCTAAGGAAAAGAGGCTACAATCCTGTTATTTTCTGTGCCTCAACCAATCATTTTTCGAATGAAAATATTGAGATTGAAAAGAATAATTATCGGGTGGATGTAATCGATGAGATCCCTTTTGTGATTATAAAAACACCTGATTATGTTGGAAATGCAAGAAAAAGGCTCTATAACATGATGCGTTTTTATAAAAATCTCTTCCCGGTTGCAAAAGAATATGCAAAAAAAAATAAAAAACCGGATGTCATTCTGGCGTCAAGTGTTCATCCTCTCACCCTGATTGCGGGCATAAAAATCGCAAAGAAGTTTAAAGTCCCCTGTATTTGCGAAGTGCGGGATTTATGGCCAGAAAGTATTGTGGCCTATAGCGGTTTAAAAAGAACCAGCCTGATTGCAAAAGTGCTTTATCGCGGCGAAAAATGGATCTATGAAAAGGCAGACAAACTTATCTTTACCATGGAAGGTGGGACTGATTACATCATTGAACGCGGGTGGAGTAAACAAAATGGTGGCTCTATTGATCTTAAAAAAGTATATCACATCAATAATGGCGTTGATTTAGCTGCTTTTAAAAGAAATCAGACAATTTATAAATTGGAAGACCGGGATTTAGACAATGAGCAAACCTTTAAAGTCATCTATACCGGGTCAATTCGCCTTGTGAATAACATAAAAACCATTGTTGATGCAGCTCGAGTTGTCAAAAATGAAACGGTCAATCAGATTATATTCCTTATTTATGGTGATGGCAGTGATAAAAAAAACCTGGAAGATTTTTGTAAAAAAAATAACATTGACAATGTTGTGTTTAAAGGTTATGTCAGCAAAAATAAAATACCCTATGTCTTAAGTAAATCAAATCTTAATATCATTCACTTTGAAGACAATCAAATAAAAAAGTACGGGGCCAGTCTCAATAAAATGTTTGAATATTTTGCCAGTGGAAAACCTACGGTTTCTGACTGTGAGTTTGGTTATGATCTTATAAAAAAGTACCATTGCGGAGTGGTGGTTGATCAGGCCGATCCGAAACAATTAGCCAAAACGATTATCCACTTTAGCAATATGCCGGGAAGCGAGTATCAGCAATACTGTGAAAATGCCTTAAAGGCTGCGAAGGACTATGATTATCAGCGGTTAACGGAAAAACTTATCGAATTAATTTAAAGGGAGTTATAAAATGACGATCAAAGAGAAATTAATTTCTAAAACAGCAATCTTAGGTGTAGTCGGTCTTGGTTATGTGGGGCTGCCACTGGCAGTGGAAAAAGCCAAAGCTGGTTTTAAAACCATTGGTTTTGACGTCCAAAAAGAAAAAGTTGACATGGTTAATGCTGGTAATAATTATATTGGGGATGTGGTGAATGAAGATCTGGAAGAAATTGTGACGTCAGGCCTGCTTTCGGCTACAACGGATTTTTCAAAGGTAGCAGCAGCCGATTGCGTATGCATTTGCGTGCCAACACCCCTTGATGAACACCAGCAGCCGGATATTAGCTATGTTAAATCCTCGGCGGAGAGCATTGTTCCATACATGCATAAAGAAATGCTGATTGTTCTGGAATCGACCACCTATCCTGGGACAACAGAAGAACTGCTTAAACCAATTTTTGAATCGTCCGGATTAAAATGCGGAGAGGATTTCTTTCTGGCTTTTTCACCTGAACGGGTTGATCCCGGAAATCTGATCTACAAAACAAAAAACACACCTAAGGTGACCGGAGGCATCACCCCCCAGTGTACCGAAGTTGCCGCTGCTATGTATGAGAGTATTTTGCAGGCTCCCATTTATCGGGTTTCCTCACCAGCCGTAGCAGAAATGGAAAAGATTCTTGAAAATACCTATCGTAATATTAATATTGGGTTAGTAAATGAGCTAGCCATGTTGTGCCATAAAATGGGGATCAGCATCTGGGAGGTAATTGATGCCGCCAAATCAAAACCCTATGGATTTCAGGCTTTTTATCCCGGCCCGGGGGTTGGTGGGCACTGTATTCCATTAGATCCTTACTATCTTTCCTGGAAAGCCCGGGAGTACGGATTTCATACATCAATGATTGAATCGTCGATGATGGTAAATGACCGGATGCCCGAGTATTGTGCTGAGCGCGCCAGTAAGATTTTGAATTGGCATAAAAAAACATTAAAAGGCGCCAAAATCCTGTTTCTTGGTGTCGCATACAAACAGGATATTGGTGATTATAGAGAAAGTCCGGCAATTAAATTAATGGATGAAATCGAAAACGAAGGGGCAGAGGTATGTTACTATGATTCATTTGTACCTGAATTTCAGGAACATGGAAAAGTACGAAAAGGTGAGGAACAACTAACCATCGAACTGATTGAATCGGCTGATCTGGTCATCGTTACAACTGCTCATACGAATATTGATTATGATATGATTCAAAAACATGCAAAAGTAATTTTTGATACAAAAAATGCCATGAAAAATAGTGTGGATCGAGAAAATATTGAACTGCTTTAAGGAGGTATCATCTTGGGTTTAAAATATGCGATAATCGGATGCGGAAAGATTTCAGCCAATCATATTGCTGCTGCTAGGGCTAATGATCTTGACATAGTCGCTTTATGTGACGTCTACCCGGATAGTATGAACACACTAATGGAAAAATTTGAACTGTCGGACACAATCCATCAGTATACCGATCATCAAGCGTTAATACTAAATGAAAAACTTGATCTGGTTGCAATCTGCACCGAAAATGGCAAGCATGGTTCGATCGCATTGGATTTTATTGATGCTGGTTGCAATTTAATTATTGAAAAACCGATTGCCCTGTCGCTTGAAGAAGCCGATGAGATCATCAAGCGAGCCAAAGAAAAAAGAATAAAGGTCAGCGCTTGTCATCAGAACCGTTTCAATCAGTCAGTTATTAAAATTAGAGAAGCCTTGGACAAAAAACGTTTTGGAAAACTATTTTACGGAACTGCGCATATTCGATGGAACCGGGGAAGCGACTACTATGCTGGTTCGAAATGGCGGGGGACCTGGGAACACGATGGCGGTGCCCTGATGAATCAATGTATTCACAATATTGATCTGCTGAGGTGGATGATGGGAGATGATATCATCGAAGTCGTGGGGATGACTGATAATCTCAACCATCCCTATATTGAAGCGGAAGACTTTGGAATTGCCTTAATCCGCTTTGCAAATGGCAGTTATGGTATTATTGAAGGAACGACGACTATTTATCCCAAAAATTTGGAAGAGACACTTTACCTGTTTGGCGAAAAGGGAACGGTCAAAGCAGCCGGTCAATCGGTCAATATTATTGAAGAATGGCAATTTTCTGATGCCCTGAATGACTCCGGGGAGGTTAAAAAACGGTTTAGTAAAAACCCGCCTAGTGTCTACGGTTATGGCCATACGCCCTATTATGCCGATGTGATTGACGCGATAAAAAATGACCGGGAACCATCCATCACGGCAGAAGACGGTCGCAGAGCAGTGGAGCTTGTTTTAGCAATCTACAAATCTGCCGCAGAAGGACAGCGGATAAAGTTGCCATTAGAAAAATGCAGTACCACAGACTTTAAAGGGAGATTTGAAAAATGAGTTATTTTGTCCATGAGAGCAGTTATATCGATAAAGATGTTAAAATTGGAGATGGAACAAAGGTCTGGCATTTTTGCCATATCCAAGAAGGAGCGCATATTGGCACAAATTGTTCACTGGGACAAAATGTTAATATTGGCAGTCGTGTAATAATTGGCAATGGGGTAAAAATTCAAAACAATGTTTCAGTATATGAAGGGGTTGAACTGGAAGACTATGCTTTTTGTGGACCATCGATGGTTTTTACTAATGACCTGACCCCGAGAAGTAAATATCCAAAAGGTCCAGGTGGCTTTAAAAAGACTTTGGTGAGCTATGGCGCATCAATCGGTGCGAATGCAACCATCGTTTGTGGCAACACCATCGGTCGTTGGGCAATGATTGCTTCTGGTGCAGTGGTAACCAAAGATGTCAAAGACTATGCTCTGATGGCGGGGATACCGGCAAAACAAATCGGCTGGGTTTGCGAATGCGGAACACCATTAAAAGAAGGACTATCCTGTGAAATTTGTGAAAGAACATATAGGCTTGAGAATAATCAATTAATTGAGAAATAAGAAAATATTGCGAATGGAGAGTGATTTCAATGGAGTTCAGAGATTTAAAAATACCGTATCAAAAATACAAACATGAAATTGACGGAGCCATTCAAAAAGTTTTGATGAAGGCTGACTTTATCAGTGGAGCAGAAATTCATGTTTTAGAAGAACGACTGGCGAAGTACGTTGGTGTCAAACATTGTATTTCCTGTGCCAATGGTACTGAAGCGATGACATTGGTGTTAATGGCCTGGGGGATAGAAAAAGATGATGCGATCTTTGTACCTGATTTTACTTTCTTTTCAACTGGCGAAGTTGTTTCTTTAAGAGGGGCAACACCGATATTTGTTGACATTGATCCCAATACATTTAATATTGATACCAGCAAATTGGAAAAAGCCATCAAAAGCGTGATTGAAGCAGGTAAACAAAAACCAAAAGCGATCATTCCGGTGGATCTATTTGGTTTGCCTGCCGATCATCATGAAATTGCAAGGATTGCCCAAAAATATGATTTGCTGGTTTTAGAAGATGCCGCCCAAGGTTTTGGGGGAAATATTAACGGACAGAAGGCCGGTAGTTTTGGTGATGCTGCCACAACATCATTTTTTCCGGCCAAACCACTCGGCTGTTATGGAGATGGCGGTGCAATTTTTACAAATAGTGATCAATTAGCCAACCTGCTCAATTCGTATAAGGTTCATGGTAAGGGAACAAATAAATATGATAATGTCAGGATTGGACTCAATTCCCGGTTGGACACAATTCAGGCAGCTGTTTTAAATGTTAAATTAACAGCATTTATTGAACATGAGCTTGCGGATATCAACCAGATTTATAAACGATATCATGAAAGATTAGAAGGCATTGTCGGCGTCCCGATAATACCGGAGGGTTATTACTCCAGCTTCGCTCAGTATACCATCAAACTTGAAAATAAAATAAAAAGAGACACCTTAAAAACCAGATTAAGTGAGCATAAGATACCGAGTATGATTTATTATTCGAAACCCATGCACAAACAAGAAGCTTTTCGCTCCCGGGAATATGATGAATCCAACTATCTGGTCGCTAATGCGCTTTGTGATACGGTGTTATCGTTGCCGATGCACCCCTATCTTGTAGAGGAAGAAATCGATCAAGTTTGCAAGATAATTCTGAATGTCTAGAGGATCGCAAAGATGAAAGTTTTACATGTGAATTCCTATTATGCGCAAGGGTCTTTTTATAAGCATTTATATGATGAACAGATAAAAATGGGAATGGCAATCGATGTCTATGTACCGACACCGATTCCGGTAACCCGCGATCTGGGAAACTATACCACGATCAGGATTAACCATAAACGGTATGATCGTTATTTGTTCCATTTAAAACATACAAAAATCTATCGAGATATAAAAAAAACATATCAACTTGATGATTATTCGGTAGTTCACGCCCATTCACTATTTTCCAATGGATATATAGCCATGCGGATAAAAAAAGACGTTGGCATTCCCTATCTCGTTGCCGTGAGAGATACCGATGTAAACGTATTTTTTAAACGCCTGGTCTGGCTGAGAAAATTGGGGATTAATATTTTGAAAGAGGCTTCAAAAATAATATTCTTATCGACAACCTATCGAGATGCAGTGATAAAAGAATATCTGCCCGATCATTTACATGAAGAAATGTTTGTCAAGTGTGCAGTTATTCCAAATGGTATCGATAAATATTGGCTGGATAATTTGGGTGCTCCCAAAATAAAGCAAGCCAGTGATAAACTAAACCTTCTATTTGTTGGGCTGATCAATAAAAGAAAAAATATTCCATCAACAATCAAAGCAATCAGGCGGTTGATACAGCAAGGCTATGATGTGACGTTTACGATTGTCGGAAAAGTCACCGACAAAGCAATTTATGATCAAATCGAAAAAGAAGAATTTATTCGATACATTTCTCATTGTTCTAAAGAAAAGTTGATTGAGATTTATCGAAACAATGATATATTTGTGATGCCTTCTATCACTGAAACTTTTGGTCTTGTCTATCCCGAAGCGATGAGTCAGGGATTGCCGGTGATTTATACAAAAGGACAAGGTTTTGATGGTCAATTTACAGATGGTGAGGTTGGATTTGCGGTAGATTGTTTCAATGCTGAAGAGATTGCCGATAAGATTATCCAAATAAAAAAGAACTACAATAATTTGTCACAAAATGCAATAAATAATGCCAGACGATTCTGCTGGTCAGACATTAATCAGGAATATAAAAAGATATATGAGGCAATTAAAAAAAAAGATTTTAAAGAAGGTGAGGGTAGGCCATGATGCAAAAAAAACAGATATGCTTTATTGTACCAAACTATCCTACACAAAATGATCCGGTATATACCTTTGTTAGAGAGCTTGTCGGCTCAATTGCTACGCAAGGCTATCGGTGTTCGGTAATCGCCCCGCAAAGCATAACAAGAAAGCTCCTGAAAAAAAAATCAGCCCGGCCACAATTTTGGCAAGATTACGTTAAAGATGGGGTGTGGGTGGATGTTTATCAGCCCAGAGTTCTGTCATTTTCAAATCTTAGAATTTTCGGAAAAAATATTTCGGCACATTTTGCCCAAAAGGCCGTGATGAGGGTTTTTTCAAAAATCATACCAAAGCCCGATATTCTATATGCTCATTTTTGGCATTCGGGTGTAACAGCTGGTCTGCTCAGCAAAAAATATGGCATTCCTTTCTTCGTTGCAACAGGTGAAAGTAAGATTTGGGTTGAAAGTCTCTATACCCGCAAGATGATTGATAAAGCTCTCATTGATATTGACGGTGTGATCTGTGTGTCGACAAAAAATATGAACGAAAGCGTTGAGTTGAAACTTGCTCCACTGGATAAGATGGTCGTGATTCCAAACGCCATTGATCCCCAAAAGTTTTATAAATTGGACCAAGGTGAAGTGAGAAAAAATCTGGGATTACCCAAAGACGATTTTATCGTATCTTTCATGGGTTCATTTGATCAACGTAAAGGAATCTTGCGACTATCAGATGCCTTAAAACTGGTAGATCAAGCAAAGGCAGTCTATATTGGATCGGGTGACCTCATCCCTAAAGGTGATGAAATTCTATTTATGGGAAAGCTTCCTCATGATCAGATTTGTAAGTATTTAAATAGTTCAGATGTCTTTGTTCTGCCAACCCTGGCAGAGGGATGCAGCAACGCGATTCTTGAAGCAATGGCCTGTGGGTTGCCGATTATCTCTTCTGACCTCAGCTTTAATGACGATATTCTAAATGACCAGTATGCCCTAAGAGTGGATAGTAGGGATATTATTGCTATCGCCAAAGCAATTAAATCGTTAAAAACTGATGTGAGTCGGCGAAAAAAAATGGCAGAAAACGCCTATGATCAGTCAAAAGAGTATCATATAAACAATCGGACTGATCGAATCTTACGATTCATTAACACTATGATTGATGACGAAAAAGAGGTTCATAATGATAATCAGGAAATCAACTAATTCCATCGTGATACTCGTATTATCACTAATATTTATTATTCTCGGCCTTTCGAATGATCTGTTTTTAGTAATTGGAATAATTATTGCGAGTTGCTATATCTTCATCAGTGGCGAGGATGGAATTTATGGTTTGTTTTTTATACTGCCATTTTCCCCAATAATGAAGTTTTCCCCGGGTGGGAACACATTCTTTAATATTCTCGTTGCCGTTTACATTCTGAGAATGATTTTTTTAAATGAAAAATCCAAACTGTCATTTTATCAAATCCTCTCGATTCTGGCGTTTATTATTTTTTCCCTATTCAATACTGGTGGCTCAAATTTAATCAAATTAGTAGATCTGATTATTTATTTTGTGTTGGCATATTTAGTTATGAACTCGAAGCAGAATATTAATGTCAGGAAATTGCTGATGTTTTTTGTAGCCGGCATCTTAATTGCATCAGTTTTAGGAACGTTTAGCGACTGGGTACCTGGCTTAAGTGGTTTTATGCGAGCGACCCGAATTAAATTAGATGATGGTGATATAGTGGGGCGGTTTTCAGGCATTCAGACAAATCCGAACTTCTATACGATGGATATAACCATCGCAATCGCCGCGCTTTTATATTTCATTGGTAGCAAAAAACATCGATGGTTTGACTATCTTCTGGTGATTGTTTTACTGGGTTTTGGTGTACTCTCTTTGAGTCTGTCTTTTATGCTTTCAATGGCCTTTGTTTTTCTACTCTATCTCATATACAAAATATTCCGGTTAACCAGACTATCCTTTGACATAAACGTTGTTTTGAGAGGGACCTTAGTTATCGTTTTAACAATAATTGTAATTTCTCAAATTAGCAATCTACCTTATATGGATATTTATTTCCAACGATTAGGGGCTGGTGGTTTTGTTGATCAAAGTCTATCGGATCTTACGACGGGTCGTTCCGATATCTGGTCAGATTATTTAAAGCTGTATCTAAGTGACTGGCGAATTTTCATTTTTGGAGTGGGTTACTCTGTTGAGGCTTACAATTTAAGACAAGCACATAATTATTTTCTTGAACTCCTGGTGCATCTGGGGATCGTCGGAACAATGATCTACTTAAATGTGCTAAACTCAATCTTTAAACCATTTTCAGTAAAAATCAAAGGACGAATGCTATGTCTTTTGCCTTTAGCGGCTCTGATTTTTCGAGGGTTTGGGATAAATCTATTTTTTAGAGATAATTTCATTTTTTATTTGATAATCTGCACTTTGATTATGGCTGATTATGATAGCCCTAAAGATTTAAGGCGGCCTGGAAATGGAGCGATTAATGAAAAATAGAGTAGTTTTTCTGGAGTTTAACGGCATTCCCGGTTCGGGAAAAACAACGCTTTCTGATCGGGTGATTGAGAATATGAAAGGTGTTAGTTATACGGTTGAGTCCTATCATCAGCTAATTGAAAAACCGACAAGGAATAATTTGAAACGTTTGGTAAGATATCTTTTTAGCATAAAACTTTCAAGCTTCAAGATCGGATATTTGGCATTGATGTACCTCATTACAAATAAAAAACTCAATCACGAAAACGGGTTAAGGGTAATTTCATTAATCGTACTTTTCGATTTTTATCAAAAAAAGAGTCTCGCTAATGATGAAGAAGTGATCTTAGTTGATCAGGGCATGGTGCAACAAATGGTCTCCATGCTTTTCGAGTCAGAACTGATCGCGGAAAAATATGTTAAAAAACTAATTCGATACACACAAAAAAAAGATATGGGCATCTTCATTGTCAATATTGATCTTGATATCAATGAGTCATTTGAGCGCTTAACAAGAAGAGAAGGAAATATTTCAAGAATACAGAAGCTAAAAAAAGATACCGCTATGCATACACTGATAATGCAGCAGAACAATTTTAATAAAATCAGAAAAATAATCAGAGAACTTGACTTGGAAAGTATTACCGTTAATACCCAAGGATCGATAGAGACAAACGTATTGCTTCTTGAAAATTATATAAAGGGAATGAAACAGCCAGATGTTTAATGGAATTCGCGGCTCATTTAAGATGATTTAAAAGCGAAATTACTTAAGTAAGGGGGTTAGCTAGTGAAAAATGAAATATTGGTCAGTGTAAGTTGTATCACCTTTAATCATGAGAAATATATCGCCGAGGCTTTAGAAAGTTTTATCATGCAGAAAACAAGGTTTAATTATGAAATATTAATCCATGATGATGCATCGACTGACAGAACGGCGGATATTATTCGTGAGTATGAAAAAAAATATCCGGATTTAATAAAACCGATCTATCAAAAAGAAAATCAATACTCCAAAGATGTGGATGTGGATGATTTAAATACCGAAAGAGCAGAAGGAAAGTACATCGCCTTGTGTGAAGGTGATGATTATTGGACCGACCCACTTAAACTTCAGAGACAAGTTGATTATTTGGAGAGTCATCCTGATTGCACACTTTGTGTTCATGCGGCATATATTGTTAACGTGATGGGACGTAAAATAAAATCGGTTAGACCCAATGTGGGCAATAAAATATTTACGATTGAAGAAATAATTGAAGGTGGCGGTGGGTTGTTTGCGACAAATACGATAATGTATCCCCGCTGTTTGGATGCGGGCAAACCAGATTTTTATAAAAAAGCACCGGTAACGGATTATCCCCTGACTATTTATCTTGCCCTTAAAGGAAAAGTATATTACATCGATGCGTACATGGCTGCTTATCGGAAGGGCGTTAGCGGTTCCTGGACAACGACAGAACAGTCAAACCTTGAAAAGATAATTAAACACGTTGACAATACCGACATAATGTTGGACGATCTAAACGAACATACCAAATACCAATATAATGAGGCTATAAATAACAAAAAGAGTCTAAATCGGTTTAAAATTATGATCGCACAAGAAAGATATGAAGAATTAAAAGAGGAAAAATTTAAATCTGTTTTCAAGAAGTTAGGGAAGAAAGAAAAAACTAAAATATTAATTAAACAATACTTTCCACATACAGTTAAAATATATAAAAGTCTGAGAAAGAAGTATCGACTTAAGTGACTAAAAAACCTGATGATTGTGTCGTTTGGCAAAAGTTGTGAATGGAAGTGGAGGAGTGAAGGTGACGCTACAAAAATTTAAGTCGGGACTATTGAAACTCGACGATATTATCCTTAAGGGAAGACTTAAAGCTTTTTACAGTCATCGCATCAAATATCGAGGGAAAGCATACGTTTTAACGCAGGATTTATATTTCCCGCCCCATAATACGGCAAATAAAGACATCCGTATGGGACCAGAGGGTGAATTATTGGCAGTTGGGGGCGATTGGGAGCCGGAACGAATCATTTTTGCGTATAAAAATGGCGTATATCCAGTTGTATTTAAGGACCAGCCGATTCTTTGGTGGACGGCAGAGAATCACTGTGTCATGTATCCGAAAGACATTCATATCCCTAAAAATATGCGGGCGCTTATCCGCCAGAATAAATTTAGATTAACCATTGACAAAGCTTTTTACGATGTTGTTAGTGCTTGCTCAGAAACGCGACAAAAATATACCTGGCTAACTCATGAACAGGTAGAAGCTTTTCATAAACTTCATGCGTTGGGATTTGCACATTCGGTTGAGGTCTGGCAAGATGAAAAACTGGTCGGTGGATTATTCGGAATTTCATTTGGGTCTTATTTTCATGGGGAGTCAATGTTTGCACGGGTGAGTCATACTTCAAAACTGGCTTATATTGCATTGTCTGTTCGGTTAGCAGAAATGAACTTTGCCATTATGGATTGTGGTATCTGGCCAACGGAACATATGAAAAGCCTGGGCGCCGTTGTTATTTCGCGGGATGAGTTTCTTGAGATTTTGGATAGAAGCAAGGACGTTCCTGATGTAATAGAGGATTGGGATCATTTGTTAGACAACTGGGATTTAAATCAAGCAGTACAAAATCATTTTGATGGTTTGACTTCACAGAGGGAAGGTGTATGACATGAAAGACCTAATTAACGTAACACGATCATCAATGCCAGAATTTGACGAGTTCATGGAAGAAATAAAAGATCTATGGGAGACGCATTGGCTGACAAATATGGGCGAAAAGCACAAGAAATTCGCAAAGTGTTTAAGAGACTATTTAAATGTAAACATGGTAACACTATTGGCAAATGGGCATCTTGCTCTTGAATGTGCAATTGCTGCCTTTGATTTACAAGGAGAGGTGATTACGACGCCTTTTACCTTTGCATCGACAACCCATGCAATCGTCAGAAATGGCTTGAAGCCAGTATTTTGTGATATTAATGAGGACGACTATAATATTGATGTGAAAAAGATCGAAGCTTTAATTACTGAAAAAACATGTGCAATTGTTCCCGTTCACTTATATGGAAATGTCTGTGATGTGGAAGCGATTGATAGCCTTGCTAAAAAATATAATTTAAAGGTAATCTATGACGCAGCACATGCTTTCGGGGTAACGCTAAATAATATCGGAATTGGAAATTTTGGTGATGCATCAATTTTTAGTTTTCACGCCACAAAGGTTTTTAACACCATCGAAGGTGGCGCCGTAACTTATAACAATGAGGAACTAAAGAAGATCCTGTATTTTCTTAAGAATTTTGGCATAACGGGACCCGAATCCGTGGAGTTTGTTGGCGGCAATGCTAAAATGAATGAATTTCAGGCCGCAATGGGGATTTGTAACCTTTTACATATCGACGAAGAAATCAGAAAACGTCAGCAAGTGGATAAACGCTATAAAGAGAATCTGGGAAATGTAAAAGGGCTTAAGCTAATCAAACCACAATCAGGTGTTAAGAGCAATTACGCATACTTCCCAATCGTGTTCGATGGAAAAGAAAATTTACGGGATTGTATTTTCGAGGCGCTGGAAAATAATCATATTATTCCCCGGAAGTACTTTTATCCACTGATCACTGACTACGAATGCTATGCCAGCCAATTTGATTCGAGTCTGACGCCAGTCGCAAAAAAAACGGCTGAACGCGTTCTGACGCTACCGCTTTATGCGGATTTAGAGTTAAAGGATGTTGATCGAATTTGTGGGATTATTAAGAGCTTATTATGAACAAGGCCGTTTTAATGGATGAACAGTTTTAATGGATTGATAGGTTCTGAGTTCCCTTAAAATATCGATATTAAAACATAAATAGCATTAACAAGGAATAATTAAGCAGTCGATAAGCAAAAAGTGAAGGCAGGTATAAGCGATGAAGGAATCGAATAAAGATAAAGCATTTTTAGGCGTTTATTGGATGACAATTATGGGACTGACCAGTGTTGTTATCCGGTTGCTTATCACAATGACCTTATCCAGATTATTACGACCGGAAGCGTTTGGGCAGGTGGCAACAATCCAGATTATCATCAGTTTTGCGGAAATATTTTGGATGATGGGGGTAGGAAGTGCGATTGTCCAAAAAAAACAGTTAAATAACGATTATATTGCAACTGGCAATACTTTAAACCTGATCCTGGGTCTCATTATTTATGCGACTATTTTCATTTTTGCATCCTTTATTGCCGGGATTGTTGGATCAGATGACGTGATCATGCTGCGAGTACTTTCGATCGTGTTTGTCATTCACAGTATTTCAGGGGTGTCAGAAGCTTTACTTCAAAAAGAAATGCAATTTAAAGTGATCAGTATCATTAATACGGTTGCTGCTTTAACCAATGGAATCGTTGCGATAACACTTGCTTTTAATGGATTTGGCGCCTGGGCGTTGGTATTTGCACAGATTCTTAGTGTAATGATACAAACAATCCTGTCGCTAATCAATAAGCCTATCAAATTTCGTTTGCGGATCGAAAAAGAATCGGCAAAAGAACTGCTTAATTTTGGCACCGGATTCGCTCTTTCAAAAGTTTTTAATAACATCGCAAATCAGGGTGACTATTTTGTTGTAAGTCAAACGCTTGGAAGTGCGGCTTTAGGGTTTTACAACCGGGCATACCAATTGTTATTAGTGCCCACAAATCTGATTGCAACAGTGATGGAACGGGTTTTGTTTCCGCTTTTGGCGAGGTATCAGGATGAACATGAAAAAATCAGGTATGTGGTATTGAATTTAACAGCCCTGATTGCCATTCTGGCTTTTCCAATTACGATTGTGTCGCTGACGATGGGAGCCGATTTAGTGCAAGTGGTTTTAGGGCCGAAATGGGAGCAGACCATAATGCCCTTTAAGATACTGATAATAAGTCTGTTTTTTAGAATGGCTTATAAAATTGGTGACGCATTGGTACGTTCTTTAGGTGCTATCTACAAACGGTTATGGGTACAGATTGCTTATGCAACCCTGATTATTGGAGGTGCATATATCGGTAAACAATGGGGAATAGCAGGTGTTGCTGTGACAACCACAATTGCGATTATTATCAACTATTTTATTATGACGTTGCTGATTGGACACTTAGTCGCATTAAAAATGCGGGAACTGTTAGGATATCTGGCCCCGATTATTCTTGTCAGCATACTAATCGGCGCAATCAGTTATATGATAAGTAGCCCAGTGGCAAATTTGCCATCTGCTCTGTTAAGGCTGATTGTCATGACTCTAGCAGTGGGCTTGATGTATCTTGTTGCGTTTAAGTTTTTTATACTTAAATACATGCCTGAAGATTTCAGAGATTTTATTAATATTGTAAAAGATCAGATGATTAGAAAGTTTGTAGCTAAAAATAACAGATCAAATAAATGAATCTGGAAGAGGGATTATGGATGATAAGCAAATAAAATCTAAAGTGATTGCATCTTTAGTCTGGAAATTTTTGGAGCGACTGGGAACTCAGGGAATACAATTTATTGTACAAATTATCCTGGCCCGTCTTATCTTGCCAGAAGAATATGGAACAATTGCCTTAATTGCAATATTTATTTCATTTGCGAATGTGTTTGTTCAATACGGATTTAACACTGCGTTGATACAAAAGAAAGATGCAAATGAATCGGATTTCTCATCCGTGTTTTTCTTAAGTCTAGCCGTTGCCGGGGTGTTTTATGTGGCCTTGTTTTTTGGGGCGCCACTGATGGCTGGATATTTTGAGAATAAAATGCTTACACCACTACTTCGGGTCTTATCACTTACACTGTTTTTAGGCGGCTTGAATTCAATTCAAAATGCAGTGGTCGCCAGAAATCTGGCATTCAGAAAACTGTTTTACAGCAGTTTAGGGGCGGTTGTGGTTTCTGGGATAGTCGGTATTGCAATGGCCTACAATGGCTTTGGAGCATGGGCGTTAGTGGCTCAGCAGCTAACTAATCAATTCATTGTGGCTTTGATTCTATGGTTTACAGTGAAGTGGCGGCCAGGTTTTATTTTCTCCTTAGCAAGTTTAAAGGGGCTTTTTTCATATGGTTGGAAGTTATTAGTTTCAGCGCTCATCAATATGTTATACACCAATATCCAAAGTTTATTCGTCGCAAAAATATATAATCCGGCCATGTTGGGCTATTTTAACCGCGGGCAACAATTTCCGTCACTAATTGTCGCAAATATTAATGGCTCAATCCAATCGGTTATGTTCCCAGCCCTTGCCCTCAAACAAGATAATTTGCATCGCGTTAAAGAAATGGTTAGAAGAGCGATCGTTACCAGTGCGTTTTTTATCTTTCCTATGATGGTTGGGCTGGCGGTGATTGCAGAACCTCTGGTAATCATTTTATTGACTGAAAAATGGTTGCCATGCGTTCCGTTCTTACAGATCTCCTGTGCTGCTTATGCTTTACTCCCGATTCATACGGCTAATCTTCAGGCAATTAATGCCTTAGGGCGAAGTGATATATTCCTAAAACTGGAAATTATTAAAAATGCAGTCAGCCTGGTGATTTTGGGGATCTCTCTTTTTTATGGTATTTATGCCATTGCGGCCGGAATGTTTTTTAGCAGTGTCGCCTCATCGTTTATAAATGCTTATCCTAACAAAATGCTGTTGGATTATAGTTATATGCAACAGATGAAAGACGTGATGCCTTCACTTCTATTGTCGGTGGTAATGGGGATAATTATTTACTTTGTTTCATGGTTCAATATGACGCCTGGATTAACCCTGATAATTCAGGTAACTATTGGGATTAGCTTTTATTTTGGGATGGCAAAATTATTAAATTTTGAATGCTTAACATATTTATTAGTAACCGGAAAAGAACTGCTGGTTAATCGAAATAAGCGCAAATAAGCTGACGATATAAAGGGAGTTTCTTTAGCGGCTAGGAAAAAATCAGTCTGAATAAAAAAGTGAGGAAATAAAGTGGATATTTCAATAATGCAACCCTATCTATTCCCCTACATTGGGTATTATCAAATGATCAATTGTTCGGATTGTTTCGTTATTGCTGATGATGTGCAATTTATAAAACAAGGATGGATTCACAGAAACCGGATATTATTAAATGGAGCGCCGTCGATGATTACGCTGCCATTAAATAAAGATAGTTACGTCCTAAAAATCAATGAGCGCAGCTTCGCAATTCAGGAAGGAACAAAGGGGAGGTCTACCTTTCTGAATAAGATTGTGAATTCTTATCGTAAGGCACCGGAATTTAAAACGGTTTATCCACTTATTGAAACAATCATAAATTATGATGATAATAATGTGGCAAAATATTTAATAAATAGCATTACGGAAATTTGTGCATATCTGGATATTAAGACAGAGATGATCATCGAATCGAGTTTCAAGCTTTCACCTGAACTGAACTATCAGGATTCTGTTATCTACGTATGCAAAGAACTCAAAGCAAATCGTTATATAAATTCAATTGGTGGAATGGATCTTTATTCAGCAGAGCAATTTAAAAAAAACGGAATTCTTTTAAAGTTTATTAAAACGCGAGAATCGCTACACTATCGGCAGTATTACAATACATTTGTTCCCAATTTATCGATCATAGATGTGCTGATGTTTAATTCATTGACGCAGGTTAAAGCGCTACTAACGGAATATGATCTAATTGACGGCAGGGGCTAGCGCTTTTAGGCAAGGTTTGATACAGATTTATGAAATTGTATCATGCTTATTTTTGACAAAGTGGTTTTTTACGGCTTGGCAAAAGTCCCAATCTTCAAACAAGCTTTCCCAATCTTCGATGACTTCAGGAGCCTTAATACTTTGGTCCAACAGCTCAAGAAACTGATCACGATCAATAATGACAGCGCCCATACTTTTCAGGTGATCAGTTGGCCAAGTTCCGCAGTCCAGGATTGCATAATTCAATTCTTCCAGTCGAATGGCTAGAGCGATCATTGCAAATTTTGAAGCGTGATTAATTCGTGTAAACATTGAGGAAATATGGAAATAGGAGCCAAAGGCGAATCCAAACAAACCGGCAACCAGTTTTTTGTTATACCAAACTTCGATGGAGTGTTTGTAACCTAAGTCATGCAAAACACAGCAGGATTTTCTACGTTCAGGTGTTAGCCAAGTGTAGTTTTCTCTTGATTCAGTGCACCCATTTACAACGTCAATAAAAGCTCTGTCTACCGTCAGATAAAAACTATTATGCTTGATTAGTCGCCACATAACTTTTGAAATATGAACCTGATCAGGAAACAGCACACAACGAATTTCTGATGTCCACCAGAGAATTGGCTGATTAATGAGTGATGATGGATAGATTCCGTTTTTAAAAGCGTAAATAATTCGTTCTGGAGTTAAATCGCCACCGATAGCCAATAATTCTCCAGCAGGTCCAATACGTATGTTCTTGTTTGAAGATGTATGAGGAGGAAAGTATAATTCATTGGTTAGACAGTATGCTTTTCCTCGGTACTGTAAATGACGTGTATAAAATGCTTTGAAAATGCCTTTAAAAAAGCGTTTATCCATTGTAATGAGTAGAAATTTTATTTTTTTTAGCACTGATTTTACTCCTATAAATTAATATTTTGAGTTCGGATTTATTGGATATTTTTTATATACTCTTTATTTGCCCCAAAAATTGATTATTACGCAAGAATCTAGGAAAATCAATTAAGTATTAAAATATTATTAATATAAAGCATCCAACAGGTATTGACTAATCTCTGGATATGTGATATAGTGACTTCGTAAAAGTAAATACTTTAATATTCGAATATTCTCCTGCTTTCATTTTAATAGTTACAAAAAATGATCGCATATTTATCAAATGCATAGGTTTAAGAGACGTTTAATAGATGACAACTAATGATTGAGTTGTATTAATTACAGTTTTATTTTCTAGGAGTAAATACGGACCTGTTAAAATTCAGTGGCGTAAAGTTTAGTGCCTATAAGTCGGTAGGTAGCTAACGAAAGGAAGGTATCAACAAAAAAACAGAGTTAAGTTAATAAGTATCGTGGAATAACTTTCCAACGATAAAGGCAAACCTGTTGAAAAACAGGGACGCAAAACTAAAGGGCCTGTAAAATGGCAGCCAGTTACCGAAGGGGAAGTTTTTTATTTGAAATTATTTTTGTTCTGAATTCATCGTTATCCAACGATAAAGGCAAACCAATTGAAAAGTTGGGACGCAAAGCTAAGGGCCTGTAAAATGGCAGCCAGCTACCGAAAGGAATACCATCATGAAAAAGTTATCTGTTTTTTTAGTCACACTATTTGTATTATTCAGTGCGATGCCAGTAAATTCAGCGTTTGCTGCCAGAGTTAGACCCCCAAGAAGACCGATTAGAATTACTCAACCGGTAGTGACAGAACCGGTAGTGACAGAACCGGTAGTGACAGAACCGGTAGTGACAGAACCGGTAGTCACAGAACCGGTAGTCACAGAACCGATAGTGACAGAACCAGAAGTTACAGAACCAACGACACCTGTCAGTCAGGAAGTCAGCGTCAAAGATTTTGGAGCGAAAGGGGATGGTATCAGCGATGATACCTTGGCCATTCAAAAAGCCATTAACGAGGCAAGCAGTAAAAATGTCACCTTGTTAATTCCGGCGGCAACCTATGTGGTTACGAGTCAATTGGAAATGAAGAACAATACAAAAATCAGCGGCTATGGTGCAACCTTGTACATGGCACCCCAGCAGTCAACAGTTGCCAATATTTTATGGTCAAATCCAGATTCGTATATTTCTAATGTAACGATCGAAGGATTGAAACTAGAATCTCAAAACACGATTGCAGGTGCCGAGTATTACGCAAACAGCATGATCAGCAACGTTCAGGGGATGTTTTTTCAGGGCATCAGTAACCTGACGATCAAAGATGTTTCGATGGATAGTATGTATGTAGGCTTAAAAATGGGACAATCTGGAAGCAACCGGAATCAGGGAGTTACTGTCAGCAACCTCAATATCGATAGAACTGGCATGCCTGTTCAGGTTTCTGGTACCAACGATTTAATCATGACAGATAGCATTCTGAATGCCAATTCTGGCGGAACGAAGTGGCTTCATGCAGCATACATCCGAGGCGATAACAGTAATTTCCTTTTTAACAATGTTGAATTTAATAATGCCCCTGGTGGCGGTATTGCAGTAGCTGGCAATGATAAATTCCCCACTGCACCCGATCATATTGTCTTTGAGAATTGTCGTATTAAAAACAGTGTTGTCGGTATGCACGTCAATACTGGTGCAAACAATGTGAGTATCTCAGGTTTAACCATCGAAGGAAGCAGTTTGGGGTTTAAGATAACGGATGCAAACAACCTGAATATCAAAGATGTAAACATTAGCGGTGCGATGCCATCAACTACTGATCTTGGTGCATTCATTATTAATAATAGTTATCAAGCAAATATAGAAAATGTTACAGTCGATGCCAATGGTATGGCAGGAGCCTTATTCTGGCTAATTGGTGAAGTAAAAGATACTAACGTTTCTGGAATGAATGTAACGAATGTGGATAAGATTCCCTTGATTAGTGCCAACAGCGCGTCTCAAACGACCAATGTTGTTGTAGAAAACTCCAGTTTTGAATATAACAATATCGATAAATACGGAATTGGTTTCAGAGGCGTTGGTTCACAAGCAGTGCTTCAAAACAATACCTTTGTAAATAACGGTGCTGAATATTCTTATCTGATCTACAATCCCGAAGGAACAGCTATTCAGGTATCTGACAATTCTTACAGCGGATTCCAAAGCTTGACTTCCAGCTCGGACTTTTCAGTAGCTACCAATAATTTCAACCTTCTGTCAGCAAAAGTTGACTAATCGATTTTAAAAATGGACATATCGTTTATCGTATTAATTCAATAAAGCAATTACTAAAAGCCTTGCTCTTTTGAACAAGGCTTTATTTTACAAATTAAAGTGGTCGAATATTAACAATTTTGTCCACGATAAAGGCAAACCAATTGAAAAGTTGGGACGCAAAACTAAGGGCCTTAACTCAAAGAGAAAGGTAGCCGGTTGCCGAAAGGAGCAAAAAAATGAGTTATAGTTTGGATCATCGCGCAAAGAAAATTTGTGTAAGTGTGGTGGTAATCCTATTGATGTTAAGTAGCGTTTTTTCTTCGAACGTTTTAGCAGCAACCATCGATACCGAAGCGACTGAATTACCTGGAGTCACCTATCAGACCCATATACAAAATGAAGGTTGGTCACAGGGCTGGATGAGTAGTGGTGAACTCTCCGGTTCAGAAGGAAAGGGATATCGCCTCGAGGGAATAAAAATAAATCTGACTGGAAGCGTCCCCTCAGGGTTAGAAATTGAATATCGGACACATGTGCAAAATAAGGGATGGGAGCAGGAATGGGCTACAAACGGAGAATTTTCAGGATCTGAAGGCGAAGGATTTCGGCTGGAAGGAATCCAGATTAGATTAACCGGTGAGAATGCAGCAAATTATTCTGTTAAATACCGAACCCATATTCAAAATGAAGGTTGGGTTCAAGGTTGGGTGTCAGACGGGGCACTCTCAGGCTCGGAAGGAAAAAGTCTGCGCTTAGAGGCAATTGAAATCATCATTGAAAAGCAGTCAGCTGGAGTAGCCAACGAACCCGCAGACCCAGTGGTTACAGACCCAGTGGTTACAGACCCAGTGGTCACAGACCCAGGAGTCACAGACCCAGGAGTCACAGACCCAGGAGTCACAGAACCAACCCCACCAGTGAGTCAGGAAGTCAACGTCAGAGATTTTGGTGCGAAAGGCGATGGTGTCAGTGATGATACATCAGCGATACAAAAAGCCATTAACGAGGCAAGTAGTAAAAATGTAACCTTAACAATGCCTGCTGCAACCTATATGGTTACGAGTCAACTGGAATTAAAGAATAATACAAAAATTAGCGGCTATGGCGCGACTTTATACATGGCGCCCCAGCAGTCAGCAGTTGCAAATATTCTATGGTCGAATCCCGCATCATATATTTCAAACGTAACCATTGAAGGATTGACACTAAAATCTCAAAACACGATCGCTGGAACCGATTATTATGCAAACAGCATGATCAGTAATGTGCAGGGGATGTTTTTTCAGGGGATCAGTAACCTGACGATCAAAGATGTCGCTATGGACAGTATGTATGTTGGCATAAAAATGGGGCAATCTGGAAGTACTCGAAATACTGGAATTACCATCAGCAATCTGAAAATTGATAAATCTGGCATGCCGATTCAAATTTCAGGAACCAATAACTTTACGATGACAGACAGTGTTTTGAATTCGAGCGAGGGCGGAACAAAATGGTTACATTCGGCATACATCCGCGGTGATAACAGTCATTTTTACTTTGGAAATGTCGAGTTTAACAATGCTTCTGGAGGAGGAATTGCGGTGGCTGGCAATGACAAATTCCCTACCGCTCCTGATCATATCGTTTTTGAGAACTGTCGTATTAAAAACAGTGTCGTCGGTATGCACATCAATACCGGTGCGAATAACGTTACCATCAGAGGATTAAGCATCGAAGGCAGTAGTCTGGGATTCAAAATTGTAAATGCAAATAACTTAAGCATAAACGATGTAAATATCAGCGGAGCCATACCATCGACCTCCGATATTGGAGCGTTCAGCATTGGTAACAGTTCGCAGTCAAATATTTCAAATGTTACTGTCGACTCAACCGGTATGGCAGGAGCACTATTCTGGTTAATCGGAGAAGTAAAGGATACAAATATTTCTGGCATGGACGTAACGAATGTGGATAAAATTCCTTTAATAAGTGCTAACAGCGCATCAAAAACGACCAACGTCGTTGTTGAAAATTCAAACTTTAAATACAAAAGCATTGATAAATATGGCATCGGATTCAGAGGCGTGGGATCGCAGGCAGTCCTTCGAAATAATACCTTTACGAACAGTGGTACGGCGTATTCTTATTTGATTTACAACCCGGAAGGAACGTCAATTCAAGTATCTGATAATTCGTATAGCGGATTTCAGCGGTTGAATGCCAGTTCTGATTTCTCGGTAGTTGCCAACAACTTTAACCTTTTGACAGCAAAAGTTGACTAGAGAACGATCGATCAAAATCATTTCACACAATCTCAAAAATAAAAGTTTTGAAAAGTCTTGTTTTAAACAGGGCTTTTTTTAAGTTATGATAAAACAATATAAAAATGGAAAACTATTTTATCGGAATGAATATTAATTAAAAAACTGGTAAGATGGGAGCAAAAAGGGTAAAATATAAATTATCTATCAAAAAAAACAAGTCGATAATAAAGGCGGTTGTAAAAATGAAGATACTAATTACTGGGGTAGCAGGCTTTATTGGTTTTCATTTGGCGAATTTAATGCTTAGACAGAATCATCAAATTGTAGGCGTTGATAATCTGAACGATTATTATGAACAATCGTTAAAGAAAGATCGATTAGCAATTTTGGAAGCACATAAACAATTTTTATTTTACAAGGCTGATTTAAAAGATAAGCCTTCAGTTGATAAGATTTTTGAAACACATCGTCCAGAGTATGTAATTAATTTGGCAGCCCAGGCGGGAGTTCGTTTTTCGATTAGCAATCCCTATGCCTATCTTGATTCAAATCTCATCGGATTTATGAATGTACTTGAAGCATGTCGCAATTACCCGGTTAGGCATCTAATATATGCTTCGTCAAGTTCTGTTTATGGTGGAAATAAAGTTGTGCCATTTTCTACGAACCATAATGTTGATCATCCGGTTTCCCTTTATGCGGCAACAAAAAAAGCGAACGAACTGATGGCACATACATACAGCCATTTATATAATATTCCAACAACGGGATTGCGGTTTTTCACGGTCTATGGACCGTATGGAAGACCGGACATGGCTTATTTTTCCTTCGTTAAGGATATCTTGTCAGGAACACCGATAAAGGTTTTTAATCACGGTGAAATGAAAAGGGACTTTACTTATGTAGACGATATTGTACGGAGTATCAGCCAATTAATTGATAAAATTCCCATTGCCAATGAGAATTGGGATGAACGCGTAGATGATTTAAGCACAAGTTTTGCACCGTATAAGATCTATAATATCGGAAATAACAGTCCGGTAGATTTAATGCACTTCATTACGATCTTAGAAGATCAACTGGGGATGAAAGCGGAAAAAATATTTATGGAGATGCAACCAGGTGATGTGTTGATAACCTATGCGGATGTCAGCGATCTTGAGAAAGATATTGGTTTTAAACCGAGTACAAGTATTGAAAAGGGTTTGGCTCAGTTTGTGAAATGGTATAAATCATATTACAAGATCAATAAATAAGATAACGACGGGGGATATTAAAATGAAGATAACAATCGCCGGAACCGGCTATGTGGGGTTGTCAAATGCCATTTTATTGGCTCAGAACAACGAGGTTATTGCACTTGATATTATAAAAGAAAAAGTTGCGATGATCAACAATAAAAAATCTCCGATTATTGACAGTGAAATTGAAGAATATCTAAATACCAGACAACTTAATTTACGTGCAACAACTGATAACTATGAAGCTTACAAAGATGCCGAGTATGTGATTATTTCAACACCAACAAATTATGATCCGGAAAAAAACCATTTTAATACCAGAACCGTTGAAGCGGTTATTGCAAACGTTTTGGCCATCAATCCAGATGCGGTGATGATTATAAAATCTACCATCCCAGTTGGTTATACAGAGGCCATAAAAGAAAAATTTGAAGCAGAGAATATTATCTTTTCACCAGAATTTTTAAGAGAAGGGCATGCTTTGTATGACAATCTTTATCCGTCAAGAATTGTGGTTGGAGAGCGCTCAGAACGTGCACAAGTCTTTGCGGAATTACTGGCTCAGGGTGCGTTAAAAAAAGATATTCAAATTCTTTACACGAATTCTACGGAGGCAGAAGCAATCAAACTTTTTGCCAATACATACCTGGCTTTAAGAGTCGCTTATTTTAATGAGCTCGATTCATATGCAGAGGTAAGAGGTCTCAATACTCACGATATTATTCAGGGTGTAAGTTTGGATCCTCGAATTGGCAATTATTATAACAACCCGTCTTTTGGTTATGGCGGCTATTGTTTGCCGAAAGATACCAAACAATTGCTGGCAAATTACGCCGACATTCCTCAAAACATTATGTCGGCAATTGTGGATGCAAATCGTACCAGAAAAGATCATGTTGCAGATATGATCATAAAAAGAAAACCTAAAATTGTCGGCATTTTTCGGTTAACAATGAAGATGAATTCTGATAATTTTCGTGAGTCGGCTATTCAAGGTGTCATGAAACGAATTAAAGCGAAGGGAATTGAAGTGGTTGTGTTTGAACCAACTCTTGAGGAAAGTGATTTCTTTAATTCCAGAGTGATAAGAGATTTGGATGAATTCAAAAAAATTGCTGATGTCATTGTTGCTAATCGCCTTTCGGACGAGATAATAGATGTTGTCGATAAGGTATATACACGGGACTTGTTTAGTCGCGATTAAAAAGGGCTTGAAATGTACTAGATCCCATTGAAAGGAATGCTCAAAGCGTGAGATAATGATTGATACACACATACATATGATACCAGGAGTAGACGATGGTGCGAAAGATTTAGAAACTTCAGTTCAGATGATGCATATGGCAATGAATGAAGGGGTGAATGAGATGATCCTGACACCCCATTTTAATATGCCGGCCTATCATAATCAAAAGGTGGACAAGCAGTATCAATTGCTAAAAGAATATATTGTCAGAGAAAAGATTGATTTTAAGCTACATTTAGGTAACGAGATTTATCTTAGTGAAGAAAGCATGGCTGGGATCGATCAAGGAAAAGCCCATACCATGGGTGACAGTCGATACTTACTGATTGAACTCCCCTATTATCATTATTATCCATTTCACGAATCAATGCTTTTCGAGCTCCAGGAAAAAGGTTATAAAATAGTTCTAGCTCATGTCGAACGGTATGAAATATTTTCAAAAAAACCGGAAAAATTTGCGTATTTGAGTAAGAACGGTATTTATGGACAACTTACATCGCGTTATATTATGGAAAGCAAAACCAGAAAAAAGGCACTTAAGTGGATCGAAACCGGATTAATTCATATTGTTGCTTCGGATGCACATGATATGATCAAACGCCCACCTTTTATGAAAATGGCTTATGAAACGGTGATAAAAGCTTTTGGTGAAGAATGTGGACAAATGCTCTTTACGGAGAATCCGGGAATGATAATCCAAGATTGCGAATTGATGGTGCCGGCTCTAAATAAAAGGAAAAGATTCTGGTTTCATTGATAAAAAATACTTAAATCAATGAAATTTTCAAATGATCGGAGTAAAGGTCATAATTAATCTGCCAAAAGTGAGGTAACCCATGGAAACAAAATTAAGCCGACAATTATTTCTTATTGTAGCTGATATAGTGGCAGTAAATGCGGCGTTTTTATTGACTTTATTTTTACATTATGAGGGAAATATACCGTCTGAAATCATTAGCATTTATATAAATAGTGTTTTTGTTTTTACGGTTGGAAAGCTGTTGATTTACAGGTATTTTGATTTATACAACAGTTTGTGGTCCTATGCTTCGGTAGAAGAGTTATTAAAAATTCTCCTGGCAGTAGTAGTAGCGAACGTATTTGGCATTATTTATCTCATCTATATGGGAGAAAGACTATATTTTGGAATCTATATAACAAGTATGCTTTTTGAGATTGCATTTGTCAGCAGTGGGCGTTTTAGTTATCGATTGATGCGAAGTCTTAAAAACAGAAAAATCTTTATGAAACAGGATCTTGAAAAGAAAATTTTAATTATTGGTAGTGGTGCTACCGCAACACTGATCGCAACAGAGATAAAAAATCATGCGTCAAACTATGGTCAGGTAATCGGATTTATTGATGATGATGCGACAAAGCTCAATAAAACAATTGCCGGGGTGAAAGTTCTGGGAAATAACTATGATATCGGCAGCGTTGCACACAAGTATAATGTTAATGAGATTATTATTGCCACCCCAACAGCAGACCCAACAACACTTCGCATGATAATCAGTGAGTGTAAGCGTACGGCTGCCAAGGTTCGAATTGTACCGGGGATTCGTGAAATGATTGATGGTCAGGTTTCACTTAGTAAAATTCGAGATGTTGAGATTGAAGATTTACTGGGTAGAGAAACGGTTAATCTTAATATACGAGAAGTTGTCAGTTATCTAGAAGGGAAGATTATCATGGTGACTGGCGGAGGCGGTTCAATTGGGTCTGAATTGTGTAGACAAATTGCCAGATTCAACCCGGGGAAATTAATTATTCTGGATAATTATGAGAATAGTGCTTATGAAATACAAAATGAACTGATTAATGATTATGAAGATAAGATTAATTTGGACGTAATCATTGCCTCGGTACGCGATCGTGATGATGTTTTTTCAATTATTGAAACCTACCATCCGGATGTTATTTTCCATGCCGCTGCCCACAAACATGTACCATTGATGGAACGTTCACCCTGGGAAGCGATCAAAAACAACGTTTTTGGGACAAAAAACATTGCCGAAGCTGCCCATGAGTTTGGTGTCGATCGCCTGGTGATGGTTTCGACAGATAAGGCGGTCAATCCTACTAACATTATGGGTGCTAGCAAGCGGATTTGTGAAATGATCATTCAAGGACTGGCCCGACAAAGTAAAACAAAGTTTACCGCTGTTCGTTTTGGAAATGTTCTTGGTAGTAACGGCTCGGTTGTTCCCTTGTTTAAAAAACAAATTAAGGAAGGCGGTCCTGTCACCGTAACACATAAAGAGATCATCCGCTTTTTTATGACCATACCAGAAGCGGCGCAATTGGTAATACAATCCGGTGCTATCGCAAAAGGTGGAGAGATCTTTGTGTTGGATATGGGCCAACCAGTGAAAATATTTGACCTGGCGGTTGACCTCATTAAGCTTTCAGGATTAAAGCTTAATGAAGATATAGAGATTGAGATCATCGGGCTAAGACCAGGAGAAAAGCTATACGAAGAGCTGCTGATGGATGAAGAAGGCTTAACAGAAACCCGATTTGAAAAAATCAGAGTAGGTAAACCGGGTGATATTGACTATACCAAGCTTAAAAATTCACTTGAAGAACTGAGACCCTTGCTTAACTTATCTAACAAAAAAGCGCTGATCAATAGGGTTAAAACGATTGTCCCTACCTATAAAGACAATTCTGAAGTTAATCATAACAATGGGGATTACCTAAAATAGACATCGAATTGTCTGGTTAACTGTTTTAGTTCTTCAATTCATGCAAGTTAAACTGAGAAAGGAATCAAACGCCATGAAAAAACGAAAATCAATTATATTTCTATGGAGTGTTTTAATCCTGGTAATGGTTGTCAGTTTGTTCATCTTTTTAAATATGAATGACAGATCGTCGATCGGTAATAACCAGAACTCTAACTCAGAAAATGAAACAGATTTAGGTTCGATCGAGGATGTTTTAAATCAAAATAATGAAGATTTATTGGAATTGGTTGATACGAGAAAAACCGTTATTTTTGCAATTTATGGAACAGATGAACGCTCCGATGAAACGGGTAGAAGTGATATTATCATGGTGTTAATGTATGATCCGATTCAGGAAAAAATGGTAATGGCTTCACTGCCCAGAGATTTAAGGGTTAATGTCCCCGGGTATGGACTTGATAAAATCAATCATGCCTATGCTTATGGGGGAAGAGAATTAATTGATCAGACGATTGAGGAATTGTTGGGTATTAAGCTGGACTTTTCAGTAAAACTGGATTTTGATACATTTGCCAGTATCATTGAAGCGACCGGCGGTGTGAATATAATAGCACAAAAGGACTTTTATAAAAATGAGAATCAGTTAGTTATTGGTCAAGGAGAACAGCTATTAAATGGAAAAGATGCACTCTTTTATGTGAGATTCCGCAGCGATGGTGATGGCGACTATGGTCGGATTGCAAGACAGCAAGAAGTGGTTAAGGCGTTAATGAGGAATTTATCAACGATGAGTCTCAAAAAGAAATTACAATTGGTTGAAACCTATTATAACAATGGGATTGAGACGGATGCTAATATAGCTAAACTCAAAGAGTATCTCAATATGAGTGGCGGCGATGAAAATCTTACTTTTGAAAATTACCGCTTAAAAACTTATTCGGAAATTATCGATGGGTTATGGTATGAGTTATACAATCAGGAAGATTTGGATGTGATTATTAATTTGTTTAATGTTAATGAAGACATCAATCAGGAAAACTGGAACTGAAGTACTTAGTTGGCTTTAAAAGAAAGGAAAACGAAATGGAAACGACAAAAGAAGTAAATTTCAAAGAACTTTTCGAAATCATCATTAAGAAATGGTGGCTGATCCTGTTGCTGACAATTATTGGTTTCGGGGCGGCTTATGTTTATACGATAAAATATGTGACTCCCGTCTATGAGGCGAATACGGTTTTGTACATTGGTCAGGAAGGGGGGAGTTTGGGGTCAATTGATGTTTCTTTGGGTCAATTAAATGCGAATAGTCAACTCCTCGTCGATTACAAGCAAATTGCAGCAACCCGATTGGTAGTCAATGAAGTAATAAAAAACCTGGGGTTGACAATTTCCTATGATGAATTTAAAGAAAATGTTATTATCGAAAGTGTTTCGGATTCGCGGCTTTTTACAGTTGGATTTAGACACTCTGATCCACAAGTCGCGAAACAGATTGCCGATGAACTGGCTAAACAATTAACAGTTGCCGTCTTACAAATTGTTGGAGTAGAGAATATTCGAATCCTGGATCAGGCCTTGGTACCACAAGCGCCTGTTTCACCTAATACGCTTCTAAATGCTGTTATTGGCGGTTTGTTAGGTTTTTTTATAGCATTGTTTGTAATAATTTTGATGTTCCTGATTAATGATACGGTCAGAAATGACGAAGATATCGAAAATTTGATTAACATATCAGTTTTGGGTGACATTCCGGAATTTAAAGGGGAGGTTCGATAACATGGATACATTAAATTTAATCACACTAAGCGACCCCACATCACTTATAACTGAGAGTTATAAGTTGTTACGGACAAATATAAATTTTAAAAATTCAAATAACCGATATCAGGTGATGCTTATAACCAGTGCCGGGAAAGAAGAAGGGAAAAGTACGACAATTGCAAACCTGGCAGTAACATTTGCTCAGGCTGACAAGCGGGTATTGTTAATTGATGCCGATTTAAGGTTACCCAATATAAGTGCAATTTTTAATATTAATAAAAGAAAAAACGGTTTGTCCAATCTGCTTATGGATGACTTGGCATTAGAGTCACTTGTTAACAAAATGGAAAATCTTGATAAATTAGAAATTCTGACCTCGGGCAATAAACATGCTTCACCAACGGAGCTGCTGAATTCAGAAGTATTTGAAACCTTTATCAAACAATGTCGAGAAGAATACGATGTAATTCTCATTGACACACCGCCAGTACTAAGTTTTGCTGATGCTAGCATCATTTCAAAAGTGGTTGATGGTGTTTTATTGGTTATCGCTGCCAATCAAACAAAAAAATCAACGATTATTGAAGCAAAAAAAAATCTGGATAAGGTGGGCGCAACCGTCATCGGTGCGATCCTGACAAAAGTGAAGTTTAAGAAAAATGCGAACTACTACAGATATAATTCTGTCAAAGCAAAGTAACCACGCATGAAACAAAATGCGATACCGGGTATTAGTTCAAGTATTCTGGAAAATTCGAGAATAATCTGATAATATTTAGCAAAAAGAGTGGAAAATAAACGTTAAAAAGGATATAATAAAACAGCTTATGATAGAGGCTATTTGTCAGTGTTCTGATGAAGGCCTCTTCTTTACGGAAAGGTGACCAAATTAT
Source organism: Acetobacterium sp. K1/6 (assembly GCF_034438075.1). Taxonomy (NCBI): domain Bacteria; kingdom Bacillati; phylum Bacillota; class Clostridia; order Eubacteriales; family Eubacteriaceae; genus Acetobacterium; species Acetobacterium sp. K1/6. Next base: position 214,433 of record NZ_JAXQGA010000002.1, read on the forward strand.
AGAAAACCAGTTGAAATGTAAGTAGACGAGATCACATCCGTAAATTAGGCGATGTGCATCGGAATGACTAATAAATAGTTAAAAAAACTGTGCAGAGCTTACTTAACTTGGATTGCCGACTAAATAAATCAGTGGAGGATTAACGATTAATGATAACAGTATCAGAACTAAGTTTAAATTTTAGCGGAACGAATCTTTTTTCCAATGTAAATATAAAATTTACCCCGGGGAATTGTTATGGGGTTATTGGGGCGAATGGCGCTGGTAAGACCACCTTTTTAAAAATACTATCTGGTGAGATTGAGCCATCAACCGGTAACGTTTTTATTCCTGAACACATGCGGATGTCAGTGCTTAAGCAGGATCATTACGCCTTTGATGCGTTTTCGGTTCTGGATACCATAATGATGGGGAATCAGCATCTTTACGCTGTAATGAAAGAAAAAGACGCGCTGTATATGAAGGAAGATTTTTCCGATGCAGATGGCATCCGGGCGGGCGAACTGGAAGGTGAATTCGCTGAAATGGGCGGCTGGGAAGCCGAATCCGATGCTTCCCGAATTATTCAGGGCCTTGGTCTGGGGGTTGATATTCTCGACGCCAGTATGGATAGCCTTGGTGGTAACGAAAAGGTTAAGGTCTTATTGGCCCAGGCTTTATTTGGCAAGCCCGAGATTATCTTACTGGATGAGCCCACTAATCACCTTGACATTCAAGCGGTGGAATGGCTGGAAGAATTTTTAATGGATTATGAAGGAACGGTTATTGTGGTATCCCATGACCGCTATTTCCTCAATAATGTCTGTACCCATATTGTCGATATTGACTTTGCTAAGATTAAGGTTTATGTTGGTAACTATGATTTCTGGTATGAGTCTAGTCAATTGATACAGCGCTTATTAAAAGATCAAAACAAGAAAAATGAGGACAAGGCCAAAGAACTGCAGAACTTTATTGCCCGATTCTCGGCTAATAAATCCAAGTCCAAACAGGCCACTTCCCGTAAAAAAATGTTGGATAAGTTAGACATCGAAGACATGCCCTCATCATCCCGAAAATATCCATGGGTCGGTTTCCAGATTGATCGGGAGCCGGGCAAGGAAATTCTAACGGTTGAGCATTTATCAAAAACTGTCGATGGGGTTAAAGTTCTCAACAACGTCAGTTTTCGGGTCAATAAGGATGATAAGATTGCTTTTGTGGCGGAGAATGAGATTGCCATGACGACCTTATTTAGAATACTTATGGAAGAAATTGAACCGGACGAAGGCAGTTTCAAATGGGGCGTCAGTACCACCCAGTCTTATTTCCCCAAAGATAATAGTGACTATTTTAATGGCTGTACCCTGAATATCTGCCAATGGCTTCAGCAATACACCGAAGAAATCACGGAAACCTATATCCGCGGGTTCCTCGGTCGAATGCTATTTTCCGGAGATGATATTTATAAAGAGGTTCAGGTTCTTTCCGGAGGAGAAAAAGTTCGCTGTATGCTTTCAAAAATCATGATGTTTGGCTCAAACGTGCTGGTTTTGGATCAGCCAACCAATCACCTTGATCTGGAGTCGATCACTGCCGTCAACAATGGTCTGATTGATTTTAAGGGCATCTTGCTATTTGCCAGTCATGATCACCAGTTTATGCAAACTGTGGCCAATCGAATTATTGAAATCAGAGAAGAAGGCATTATCGATCGATTATCGACCTATGATGAATTCATCAACTATAAAAAAACGTTGTCTTAATATTTATAAAAGCACACCTCTAATGATGGAAAAGAGATCGTCCATTTAGAGGAGTGCTTTTTTTATTCAATAAAATCACTATTTTACGTCGTTGATGTCCCGGTTTTTAAAATGACTGTTATAATTGCCATAAAAATGATATAATTCAGAAAGTTAATTCGAATGAATACATAGAGGTGCTCCATGGAAAACTTGGTATTCTTATTATCAATTGTCTTTTTTGTCTTTTTTATCTTTTATATATTATCAGGATTCTATGTCTTTTTTAAATTACCCCATGTTATTTCAACGAAGAAGGTCTATTTTTATCTTACGATTGCAATGGTTTTTGGTGGGATACTGAATTTTGTTACCCGGTATCTTATGAGCAAGGAATCCAATCTTACCGACGTATTGGTTTTAAGTTCCGTTTTGATTGGTTTTGGATTAATCATTCAGGTTGTGCAGCGGCTAGCGTTACCGGATCGGTGGAAAGATTTTGTCAATGTTTCACTGCTTGCGATATTGGTACCCATCGTTACGATGCAATTTCTGGAATTTGGGGCAATTACGATTTGGGCATTTCCTTTTATTTTAATTATTCCTTTTCTGGTCTTTAGAGAAATCGTTTATTTGGGAATGATGGCCGTCTCTATTATTTTAACTCAAATTATTGTCTGGGTAATGATGCCGCTCGTTTATGTGAAGTTAAGTGGTGTTGATTACTTGCTCAGAATTGGCTTGTTTTGTATTGGGATATGGCTGTGCTATTATATTAATCAGTTATTTTTACTAAGACTCAATGAAACGGCAGAAAAGATGAGACTTCAAGAATTGATCACCCAGATTTCATCCGATTGTGTCGGCATTAATCAGCATAATTTTGAAGCGAGTATCAACAATTTATTAAAAATCAGTAGTGAATTTTTTTTGATTGATCGTGCCTATATCTGCCTTTTTGATCAGGAGCGTGAAACATTTTCATGCATCCAGGATTATTGTCGTCAAGGCATAAAATCTGGTCAGGAGTTCATTCAAAACTTGCCGATTAATCGCAATCACTGGCGGATGGAAAAAATTCTTGAGAATGAACTGTTTGTCGCATCGGATATCAGTAAACTCCCTCAATTTGTTAATGCAGAAATTTTTAATATGGGTATTAGTTCGATTAAAGCTCAGATCATTGCACCGATTACCAGTAAAGAAAAAATTATTGGGTTTTGGGGACTTGATCAGGAAACAAAAAGTTTAGAGTGGCAGGAAGATCACTTGAATTTTATGAAAATTATCGCAAATATATTAGGTGATACGCTTACCCGGATTGATGCTGAAAAAGAACTGAATTTTATGGCGCATTATGATGAAATCACGAAGCTGCCAAACCGCAATCTTTTTACAAATTTTCTCTATTTTAGTATTGTTAAACAGGAGTTTACCCAGACCCATCTGGGCGTTGTTTTTTTAGATCTCGACTCATTTAAAGTTGTTAATAATACAGTCGGCCACGGAATGGGAGATGAGCTGCTCTATCTGGTTGGTGAAAAGATCAAACATTTAATGAAAAAGACGGATTTAGTTTCCCGCTTCAGTGGTGACGAGTTTTTGATTATGATCAGTCATATTGAAAACAAAGGTGAAATGGCTTTGATTGCCGAAAAATTGATGAATCTTTTTTATGAACCCTTTATTCTCAAAGGACAGGAATTTTTCATGACGGCCAGTGCGGGGATTGCACTCTATCCAATTGATGGGAAAGATCCTGAAGAATTGATCATGAATGCCGATATTGCCAAAATAAAGGCCAAAGAGAAAGGCCGAAATCAATATCTGCTCTGTTCTTCCGAAATGAAAGAAGAAGTAAATCGCCAGAATCAGCTTACGAATCATCTCTACCGGGCCCTGGAAAAAGGTGAGTTAATTGTCAATTACCAACCGCAAGTGTGTCTGAGTACGGGGCGAGTGACTGGGGTCGAATCACTCTTGCGTTGGCAGCATCCAGAATTAGGGCTCATCTCTCCGGCTGTCATCATCCCATTGGCTGAAAAGACAAGTTTGATTAATCCGATCGGTGAATGGGTTCTTGAAACTGCTTGTCGACAAAACAAGGCTTGGCAGGTTATGGGAATGGAACCGATATTAATGGCTGTTAATATTTCGGCCAGTCAGTTAAAAAACCCAAATCTGATCAGTCAGATCGAAGGAATTCTAAAGCGGACTGGCCTAAGTCCAGCATATCTGGAAGTGGAAATTACTGAAAGTACCGCCATTTTAGAATTCGGTGAAATTATCGGTAAGCTTAACAGCCTGAAAGAACTTGGCGTTTCGATAGCTATTGATGACTTTGGAACGGAGTATTCTTCATTGAGTCGTTTAAAAATGCTGCCTTTAGACCGACTGAAAATGGACAAGCAGTTTGTCGATGGTATCGGCTATAACCATAAGGATCAATCCATTGCCAATGCGATTATCCAACTTGGGAAAAGTTTAGGTTTGGCGGTGGTAGCAGAAGGTGTGGAAAAGGAAAAACAGGTAGCCTTTTTAAGAACGTCCCAATGTGACCTGATTCAGGGCTACTACTATTATAAACCACTTGATGCGCTAGAGATTGAAGAAATTCTAAGACGGCAGGGGTAACCGTTGGATCAGCTTTACTTAAAATATGCGGTAAGTTAGAGAGTAATTAAAGATTTGAATGCCCGAATGAGGTTTGTTTGTAGAATATTTAACAATTATGCTTGCGTTGAGCAACTAAAAAATTTACAAAGCCAGAAGCTTGGTTTATAATTAAGGTGATAAGATGAATCGGATCGAGAGGCTATAAATGGACAAAAAAGATGTAATCCAAACTGCCAAAGAATTTATTGCGAATTCTTTGGATAATCAGATAAAGTTAGAAAGTAATGCACCTCATGAGTTAGTTGGGGAAAAAATATATGATCCACCTATTTTTGGATTTTGTGAAGCGAGTGACGATGTCTTTAAGGTGCTTAAGGAACCGGAGGTGATTGGCTGTCACTTTAGAAACCCGCAGGAGTGGATGCCGACAGCTCAAACGGTGATCTCGTTTTTTCTGCCCTTTAGTGAGGCCGTAAAGGGGAGTAATCGGGAACAAAAAATTTGGCCCTCCTGGGGTTGGTTAGTTGGCCGAGTTGAAGGGCACAAATTATTGCGTTCTTTGCTATTGCATCTGCAAAATAGTATCAATCGTGCTGGTTACGCCACAATGGTGCCAACCATGGATAATAAGTTTTTTAGCATTACCGAACCGATTGAAGAACTTTGCGGTGAGCCCCTGGCGTTTACTAGCAACTGGTCAGAGCGGCACATTGCCTATCTTTGCGGTTTGGGAACCTTTGGTTTATCAAAGGGATTGATCACTGAAAAAGGAATTGCGGGAAGATTTGGTAGTCTGGTAACTGAACTTAAGTTAGAGCCCAGTCAGCGGCCTTATGAAATTTATAATGCCTATTGCACCCAGTGTGGTGCCTGCATTAAACAGTGTCCGGTCAAAGCCATCTCCATTGAAAAAGGTAAGGATCATCGATTATGCGGCATTTTTCTTGATAAAACTGCCCAAAAGTTTAAACCCCGATATGGTTGTGGTAAATGTCAGGTTAATGTGCCTTGTGAAAGCGGCATTCCCGGCCGAAATAAATAATTAGAAAACTACAATGGATGGTGTAATGTTAACAGAAAAATATAAGAAACGAGAAGAATTAGAAAAAGTCATTGAGTTTACCTATCCGGGTATTGCGCTATTGATTCGGGATTGCAATCTGGGTGATCTGGGGTCAAAATATCAGGTGGGAATGGTATTAAAAGAGCTGGGGTTTACCGACGCCAGTTTGCGTCGCGGTGGTATGGTTACGACCCATCGTCTGGCGATCCTGTCAAACCACTATGATAATATGCGGGTCTATGAGCACGATACCCATTGGGGCTTATGTGTTTTGGAAGCGGGTTCTCATTTCAAGGTACTAGATGTCTGGACAAGGGGAGACAAAACCCAGATTATCCTGCTCCATCTGCCCCCAAAAGGTTGGGAGGTCTTTGACTCTGTGGCCACCGACATGGATCAGAAGCTTGTCGATATTGTCAGAGAAGGATTTGAGCATTGTCTAAAACTTCCACCCATTCCTGAGCTTTCTACTCAGAGTTGGCTTAAGCGATGCTATTATCCAGTTGGGATGTCTGAAGATGGCGATTATTTTCCGCTTGGCACTGATTAAACTATCGTCAACCGATCGTGAGAAATCTCCTGGTAAGGATATCTCGCGATTTTTGTTTGGAAAAATTTGTTCTCCAAAAAGTAGCAGCCTTGATTGGCGGATTGCGTTTGGGGTAGATAGATAATATCAGTCAATCATAGATTAGCAGTTTGTCGTGACGTGTAGTGCTTTAATTTATCGTTTATCTAAGTGAAGGTGAGTGGGTGGAGATATGAACGATCAAAAAATAGGACAGGTAAAAGGCAAAGAATCATTTTTCGAAGACCTTTTTCGAAATAATCAGGAAATTATGCTTCTGATCGATATTGACACGCTTGAAATTAAAGACTGCAATCATTCTGCCTGTTTGTTCTACGGGAAAACCCATAGTGAGATGATAACGTTTAAGATTACCCATTTTAATTGCCTTAGTAAAGATCAAATTAAAAAAGAAGCGGAACTGGCAAAAAATAGAGAGCGTAATCAGTTTTATTTTAAGCATCGTTGTCGTAAGGGCGAAATCAGAGACGTCGAGGTGCGTTCAAGTCCCGTTTCTTTGGATGGAACAGATTATTTACTCTCGATTGTGACAGACATCAGTGGTTTGCAGCTCGATAGCGATGCACTACGAAAAGAAAACATGATGTTGGAGAAAGTGGTCGCTGAACGCACCTATGCGCTGAAGGAACTTAATGAACAGCTAATCGCCGCGCAGGCAGAATTAAAGCGCGAGATGCTTTTTATCGAAGCCTTGTTTGAAAGCATTCCAGGTTATCTTTATGTTTATGACGAAGCAGGAAAACTGATAAAGTGGAATAAAAAACATGAAGAAATGACAGGCTATTCGGCCGATGAATTGGCTCATATGACGCTTGATCAGTGGTTTGAGGGCGATGATTTGGTCAAAGTGATGGCGGCAGTAGAGGAGGTGTTTAGTAAGGGGTATGGAGAGGTAGATGCCAATCTGATTACCAAAAGCGGAAAAAAATTACTTATTCGTTCGAATGGTGTGGTAATGACCCTGGATGGAAAAAAATATTTCACCGGCGTGGGGATTGATATTACTGAGAGTAAACGTCTGGAAAGTGAATTAAAAAAAGAAAGCAAACTACTCGAAACAACCTTGGTTTCCGTTGGGGATGGGGTCATCTCATGCGATAAAAATGGTCATGTTTTGTTTATTAATCGGGTGGCAGAAGAATTGACAGGCTGGCAAAAGAAGGAAGCCCTGGGTAAGCCGATCGAAACCGTTTTTAGTATTATAAACGATAGTAATCGGGAAAAAGCTGGAAATATTGTCGCAGAAGTGATTAAGACAAAAGAAATCAGGGAGCTGGATAATCATACCCTGCTGATTGCTAAGGATGGTATAGAACGAACCATTGAAGACAGTGCCGCTCCCATTATTGACGCAAACGGCGATGTTCTGGGGGTTGTTCTGGTATTTAGAGATTACACCGAAAAAAAGCAGAAACTGGATCAGATCGAGTATTTAAGCTATCATGATCAGCTTACTGGGCTTTACAATCGGCGCTTTTACGAAGAAGAGCTTAGTCGTATGGATACGCCAAGAAACTTACCGTTTTCGCTAATTATGGGTGATGTTAATGGCCTGAAATTGGTAAACGACAGTTTTGGACATGTAATGGGGGATGAGTTATTAAAAAAAGCGGCTAAGACAATTGTCAAAGCCTGTCGAGCAGATGATGTGGTGGCAAGATTAGGCGGCGACGAATTTGTGGTACTGTTGCCAAAAACAGATCAATTAGAAGCGGAAGAAATTATCAATCGGATTGAAGAACTGGCTAAAGCTGAAAAAGTCGGTACCGTTGAACTTTCAATTTCATTTGGTTTTGAAACAAAGTTTAACGAGGAAGAAGATATTCAGCGGATTTTTAAACGAGCTGAAGACTATATGTATCGCCGTAAACTGACCGAAAGCCTGGGAATGCGGAACAAAACGGTGGGCATGATGATTGAAACCCTATTCGACAAATATCAGAAAGAAATGTTTCATTCAGAGCGGGTTGGCAAATTGTCAGCAGAGATAGGAAATAAAATCGGTTTTAATTCTAAAGATTCCCATGATCTTCAAACCGCCGGGCTGATGAACGACATCGGCAAAATCGGAATTGCGGAGGGCATTCTTGATAAGATAGAAAAACTAAATGAAACAGATTGGGATGAGATTCGGCGACATCCTGAAATCGGTTACCGGATTTTGAGTTCAGCTAATGAATTTGCCGAAATTGCGGAACATATTTTGGAGCATCATGAGCATTGGGATGGCGGTGGCTATCCTAAAGGACTAAAAGGCGAAGAGATCTCCCTGGAAGCCCGAATTATCGCTATCGCTGACGCCTATGATGCCATGACCAGGATGCGCTTGCATCGGAATGATTTAACAGCTGAAGAAGCCATTGAAGAAATCAGTCGTTGTTCCGGCACCCAATTTGATCCGGAAATTGCCAGAGTCTTTATTGAGATGATTGAAAATGAAAAATAACATAATCCAGCCCGATAATTAACCCGGTCGATCCATTAAGACCAGGTTAATTATTTTTTTTTAGCTTGCGGAGGTTCTGAAACATCACACCAAAGGTTTCGTGTTTTACCTGAGTAGGGTCAAATCTCAGAAGTCTAAACGTAATCTGTACACAAAAACCAATTGAAAAAGCTGAAATAACCGTTCCTAAACCAACCATCCCGCCGAGTAGCCAGCCAATCAGGACAACACTGATTTCCACAATACCGCGACACAGACCGACTGGTAATCCGGTTTTTCGGGTTATCGCCACCATCAGGCTGTCCCGAGGACCGGCGCCAAAGGCCGAAGAAATATAAAAATAGGTCCCCAGGGAAATAATAAAGAGACCCAAAATATGCACTAGGGTTCCAATCCAAAAATGATTAAAAAGTGGGATAAAGTCTAAAAAAAGGATGAGATCCATAAATAAACCGATCATAAACATGTTAAAAATAGTACCCAGTCCTATTTTTTCACCAAGCAGAAAAACAAGGGCGACAATAAGCGCACCCACTGCTGTGTTTATTAAACCAATGCTGACGCCTAGAGTTTGACTGATACCGCTATGAAGAACTTCCCAGGGCGCATAACCGATATTTGCCCGCATGGTAACAATAATTCCCAATCCATAAAGAAAAAGACCAAAATTCAGTTTTAAAAATCGTAAAATGTATTCTGCCATAAGGCCCTCCTTAAAGGGTAATAGTATAAGTATACCATAAATTTATTTGCGATTAAAGATCAAAGTGTACAGCGTTTGAATTTTGCTAAATTGCGCGATAGAGGTTTTACTTACTTAAAAATGTGGTATACTAAAAGCAATAAAACAGAACAGATGGAGCACTCTGCTTCGGGAGGTTAGAAATGAAAGTATTAGGCATTAATGGTAGTCCTCATGGAGAAGGCAATACATTTACAGCACTGAGTATTGCTGGTGAAATATTTGCTCAGGAGAGCATCGATTTTGAAGTTTTCGATGTTGGTATGAAAGCGGTACAGGGGTGTACTGGTTGCAATGCTTGTAGTAAAAATAAAGATGAACAGTGTATCTTTACTAAAGATGTCGTCAACGAAGGGATTCAAAAAATTAAAGAGGCTGATGGTGTTATTTTTGCCAGTCCTGTTCATTTTTCTGGCATCAGCGGAAATATGAAGTCATTTATGGATCGGGCGTTTTATGTAGCTGGCGCCAATGGCGGATTATTTCGGCATAAGGTCGGCGCTTCTCTAGTAGCGGTAAGACGTTCCGGTGGAGTGGCAAGTATTGATCAATTGAATCACTATATTACCTACTCGGAGATGGTAATGGCAACGGGCAATTACTGGAATGTTATTCATGGTCGCACTGCCGGAGAAGCTTCCCAGGATACCGAAGGCGCCCAGACCATTGAAGTTACGGCAGCCAACATGATTTGGCTGATGCGTCTCATCGAAAACGGCAAGGGTGTGGTTGCGGAACCAAATCCCTTTAAAAAAGTTTATATGCACTTTGTCAGATAAAGAAGTTGTTAATGTCAATAAAAAAAACACGTTAAACGTGTTTTTTTATTGGTTATTTAAATGTCATGTAAACCGGCCCAACTCCGCCGTCAATATTGATGCGATGAGGGGCAGATTGCGTGCCGACGCCCGTTTCTGAAATACTCCGGTCGTTGATGGTAATGGGTCCAATACCCTGGTCGACAGTGATGAAATAGTCATCAACATTGCCATTGATATCCAGATTGGTCTGGCCAACGCCGCAGTCGACTTCAAATTCTCCAGTGACAATCCCCTGGATACTAATAAGTCCCACCCCGCCGTTGATCTCAAAGTCATTGAGTTTTACGTTAGTAAAATGAACGGCTCCAGCTCCACCGCTGAGTTTACCGGAATTAGCCAGTAGCTGATCGGCCACGACTTCTCCAGCTCCCTGCTTGATGACCAGTTCATCAGTAACTAGTTGAGACAATTCACCGCGGCCGGCACCAATTTCTAGTTCCAGCTTTTTTAGTTGGGTGTTGCGGGGAATGGTAACGATAAGGTTGGTCATGCGATCTTTACCAAACAGATTCGGAAAGACTTGGGTGCTCTTTTTATCCTCAATAATAAGCTTGCCGTTGTCAAGGGTGGCATTAAGACTTGGTGGGACATTGGTTCCTTCAACGACAAAGGCATCTCCGCTTTGAAGCGTGATACTACCGGTATCAAAAGTAACAAAAACAGATTTTAAGTCACCAGTAAAATCCTGTCGAAAATTGGATTCACCTTGTTCGATGATTTGGTTTTTGTTTTCAATCAGACCAAAACCCCGCATGATGGCGACGCCCCCATTGACAATGCTGGCGATGATTCCTAATGCCAGCACCAGACCAAAAGCGATGGCCAGGTATTTAATCCAACTTTGATTACTACTCATTTGACTTCAGTCCCTCCAAAGATATTTGTGCTATTGATGTAAATCGTCGGTGGATTTTCGTCCAGCGGTCTGTTAGTCTTATTTGATGCGCCACCAAAAATCGGTGTGGTTGCCATTTCTACCCGGACATTGCTGGGAACCATCAAATCAATACCGCCAAAGACAGCAGTAGCCGAAATATAAATATCTTCGTTGATGATGGCTTGTCTCAAATCAAGGTCGACACTGCCAAAAACTGCAGTAATAGTAGCGCCGTTAAACGCTTCCCCAGGAAAGTTAATCTCCTGACCGCCAAATATAGCCGAATACTCAGGAAGTCCATCCTTTGTCATACCCTGAATTAATTTAGCGTTCTTACTGAGTCGATCCTTGAACATGATGCTCAATCCAATGGCAATAATAATGATCGGAAAGATCAGGTCCCCCAACAATGCACCGTTAAAATAGCCTCTGGCAGAAATAAATAATAACACACCAATACCTAAGCCAATAGTATTCCAGAGTTGTACGCCATTTTGCACCATACTGATAGCACAGGGAATAATGATGAATAAGGTCCACCAGCCGTCAAAAAATAGCTCAAAATTCCACAGACCAAATACGTTTCCGGCAAAGCCAAGGCCGATAACGACTAATAATAGCCCCCACAACAAGTTGCCTACTCGATTTCTCATTTTTCTCTCCTTTTTTTAAAGTTACTTTATTATAGCACGCTTCTGATAAAATTTCATTCTTCCTGGATTTATTCAAGTGAGAAAATAATTCAGTCAGAGGGCTTATAGTAATTGACTTAATGAAATAGGGTAGGTAAAATGGTAGAAAGAGGATCTAAGAATAGATGATAATCGAAAGAGGATCTTTTGAATTTAAAACAGAGAGCAGTCGATTATGTGAGATCGACAATGGAGGATAGTAACATGGGGTTAGAGAGTGTTTTATATAAATGCGACCGGGGAGTAGATCTTAAACAATTACGGCTAAAGCCCTGGGCGGTAGCTTCTGAAGTGATGGGTCGGTTTAAAAAAACGAACCAGATTCATCGCTGGTTCTTAGAAAATATTCAAAATGGGGTTGATGATGGGCGGTTTTATCTGGTGGAAGAATACCAGTTTAAAAAGCTTTACAGGCTATGTACCACGGTGGATAGCAATCCTGAGCGGGCAGAAGAATTGTTACCTACTTTAAAAGGATTTGATATTGGCAGTGCTAAATATGATGAGGTCTATTATGAGAACCTCAGCAAGGTGCTTATTATTTTAAGACATATTAATAATACCTTCGATTTTAATAATAACGATTTGGTCTATAGTAGTTCTCATTAATTTAGTAGAATTTTAGGTGCCGCTACAAATTTTGTCAGGCCGGCTGAATTTCTCATCAGCTGGCTATTCTTTTTTTTAAACACGACAATAAAATTATCGTAAAAAATTAAATAGAACTAAAGTAAGCCGGGTTAATGACGATAGTATATAAGTGGCAAATGAAAATAACCGTATACGAAAAATGAAATGACAATTGTAATTCAACAATTAATCCGCTAAACGATTGATCATGAGTTAGCTGCCTTATTCGATGCCGATAAAGAAAAAGGTAGCAACGCTTTTTTTTATTGAGGATTGCGGTTTAATTATTCGATGAAAGATGGGTATAAATTAGGATATAAGCGTTATATTATATTGAAGTAAAATTTAGGAGGAGAAAAAGGATGAAGCATGAGAAGAGTTTGTTGTCAAAGATCCTGGTAACGGTTGTTTTGCCTGTAGCAATTGTATTTTGTATCGTAGCAGGTATTGCAATGATGGTTACAAGTCAAAGTTATGACCAGTTTACAGGTATTCAAAACAGCTTATTATTAGTTTATGTAATCGGTTTAGTTGTTATTGTTGGTGTGATCGCTTTAGGAATGAAAGAAGTTTCAAACAGAATCGCCAGTCTGGCAGTGGTTGCTAACCGAATGGCAGAAGGTGATCTTGAAAGTGGACTTGGATCTGAGAAACCTCAGGATCAGTTGGGTGAAATCAGTTATGCGTTATCATTGATTGCTGAAAATATTAAAATTCAATCAGAAATGGCCGCTAAGCTGGCAGTTGGTGATTTTTCAGCAATCATCAGCCCACAGTCAGACAAGGACCAGATGGGAAATAGTTTATCAGCAGTTCAAAAGTCGGTGGGAAAACTACTCGATTATCTTAATATGATGCCGGATTTGGTTGAGAACAAAGAGTATTTTGATCGGAATATTGAAAATGACATGAAGGGTGATTATAAAAAAGCACTTGCGCAGGCAAATCAGGCTATGGAGACAGTCACCTCAAATATGGAATACTATTTAGCCATTCTGGATGCCCTGCCTTACCGTGTGACTACTACGGACAAAAATATGAAAATGGTCTTTGTCAATAAAATTCTTGAAGATCTGATGAAGTTGACCGGTACGGCTGAAAAGAGAGAAGATATTCGCGGCGCGGATTGCCATAGCTGTAATCTGGAGATGTGTCATACCGAAAACTGTGGCGTAACGATGTTAAATGGCAGTGGGGATCAACTGAATGAACTTGGCTATGCCGAGTATCGCTTTGAATTTATGGATCGATACTACCGGATGGATACCATGAACCTCATAAACAAATACGGTGAAAAGATCGGTTATGTTGAAGTATCTCATGATACAACACCGGTAATGAGTGTCAATAATTATCGGAGCGAAGCGGTAGTTCGACTGGCTGACAACCTGCATCGATTATCATTGGGAAATCTTGATCTTGATTTGCATGTAGATGAACCGGGACAATATACTAACGAAGTCTATGACCAGTTTAAAGCAATTGGGGACAGCTTAACAGAGGTTAAAAGTACTATCGGTAATCTCATTGATGATGCCAGCATGCTAACGCATGCAGCAATTGAGGGACAACTTGATGCCAGAGCCGATGAAACAAAATTCGAAGGCTCTTGGCAGGAACTGATCAGCGGGATGAACAGCATTCTTGGTGAAATAGCAAAACCCCTCAAAGAAGTTTCGGATGTGATGGATGAAATAACTAACGGAAATCTAAATGTGAGTGTAAATGGTTCTTACAGCGGTAGTTTTGAAACGTTAAAACAAGCTGTCAATTCAATGGGGAGCGGATTTGAAAAAATAGTGGGAGAAATTTCCACCGTTACAGAAGAAATTGGTAATGGAAATCTCAACTTAGAGAATGTCAGCTCATTCGGAGGGGATTTTAATAAAATTTCTGATGCCCTTAATACCATTATTGCAACCCTGAACTCACTGCTTGGAGATATTAATCATGCCGCTGAGCAGGTAAACGCCGGAGCCAATCAGGTGTCCGACAGCAGCCAGGCCCTGGCTCAGGGTTCTACCGAACAGGCTAGCTCGATCCAGGAACTAACCGCATCCATAGCAGAAATAGCTGACCAAACGAAGAACAACGCCGTCAATGCGAACAAGGCCAGGGAATTGGCGACAAATGTGATGGGCAATGCTGATAAAGGTAACCATCAAATGACCGAGATGCAGCAGTCAATGGTGGAAATTAACAAGTCATCCGAAGATATTTCCAAGATCATCAAGGTAATTGACGATATTGCCTTCCAGACCAATATTTTAGCGCTTAACGCGGCTGTGGAAGCAGCCCGGGCCGGTCAGCATGGCAAAGGCTTTGCTGTGGTAGCCGAAGAAGTCCGCACCCTGGCTGCCCGTAGTGCTGACGCTGCCAAAGAAACAACCGTTTTAATAGAAGGTTCCATTAACAAGGTGGCGGTCGGTACAAAAATTGCCGATGAAACGGCCAGTGCGTTAGATGAAATTGTAGGCGGTATTACCCAAGTCAATGACTTAGTCGACTACATCGCCACGGCCTCTAATGAACAAGCCACCGGCATCGCCCAGATTAATATGGGTGTTGAGCAGGTTGCTCAGGTCGTGCAGCAGAATTCGGCGACAGCTGAACAGAGTGCTGCTGCCAGCGAAGAACTTTCAGGACAATCAATTTTGTTAAAACAAATGATTGATCAGTTTCAACTGAGATAAAAATAGAATCAGAACTTTTATCCTCAGTCATTTTGAATAACATTAGGAATTACCTAATGTTATTCTTTTTCATAAGTGGATCGAAATAACACCAGAAAGTTAAGGTGAAACAAAATTTGAAGTTGAGTTTACTATAAATATCATATATAATGTTGTCCATATATAAATTATTGTAGCGAAACGCCCTAGCTGTGAAACGCAACAGTATTGATTGCAATATCGTTTAGCGATATAACCCTTCAAAGAAAAGTGGTGGAGAATAAAAGAAGTAGCTTCAAATTATCTCAATCTCAAGGAGGAAAGAATGGAACATAAAAAGAGTTTGCTGTCAAAAGTTCTATTGACAGTTGTGCTGCCGGTAGTCTTGATATTCTGCGCAACGGCGGGCATTGCAATGTCTGTTGTCAGTCAAAATTTTAATCAGTTTGGGGAGATCCAGAATAATATCGTACTGATTTTTGGCATTGGTTTAGTTGTAATGGTTGGTGTAAGTGTACTTGGCATAAAGGGAATATCGAGTCGCTTAACCAGCCTGGCCGAGACTGCCAATCGGTTGTCAGAGGGAGACGTTGAAGTCGTTTACGAATCTGGCCCCCCTCAAGATCAGTTAGGTGAAGTTGCTTATGCCCTTTCGGGTTTGGCAAAGAATATGCAGTTGCAGTCTGAAGCGGCGGTTAAATTAGCTAAGGGTGATCTATCAGTTATGATCTCGCCGTTATCTGATAAGGATGTGCTGGGTAACAATCTGCTAGAGATTCAGTCATCCATAAAAAGGGTGAATGATTACCTGATGCAGTTGCCTGAACGTGTAAAAAAAGAAGCGGACCTGGAAAATAAACTGGAACCCGAAATTATTGGTGATTATAAAACTGGGATCGAACATGTGAACCAGGCCATCCAAACGGTGGCCGACAAACGCGATTACTTTCAGGCAATTCTTGATGCGATGCCGTACCGCATTACGGTTGTTGATACAGATTTGAAGTGGACATTTATAAATAAAACCCTTCAAGACCTGAGAATAGCTACCGGAAGAGAAGGCGAACGGGAAACACTTTATGGTGATGATTGTTGCAAGTCAAACCTTGACATGTGTAAAAATGAGGATTGTGGCGTCAAGGCTTACCGAAAAACAGGCCGAATTGAATTTCCGTTTCCATATCGTGGTGGTCATTATCGTATGGACACGACGCCAATTATTGATAAACATGGTGACACCATTGGTTATGTTGAAACCTCGTTTAATACGACCGGAACGATGAGTGTTAACAATTATTCGAAGACCGAAATTACTCGGCTGGCGGATAATTTAAGACGTTTATCAGAAGGAAATCTCGATTTTGATTTGGATGTTCAGGAACCGGATGAGCACACTCAGGAGGTTTATGAACAGTTTAAAGCCATCGAAACAAATTTACATGAAGTGAAAGATTCCATCGACAGTCTCATTAGTGATGCTATCATCTTGACGACGGCCGCAATGCAGGGAGATTTGGATGTTCGGGCCGATGAAACCAAATTCAGCGGCTCCTGGAACGAACTGATCAGTGGCATGAATGGCATACTTGGTGTTATGGCAAAGCCGATGGAAGAAGTCGCTAATGTGATGGATGCCATCGCTAGTGGCAATCTTGATGTGATGGTTGAAGGTTATTATCAGGGCAGTTTTGATGTCTTAAAACAGGCTGTCAATGAAATGGGTAGCAACTTTAAAACGATTGTGACAGAAATTTCCACCGTTACCGGAGCCATCAGCAATGGGAATCTTAATTTAGAGAATGTCAGAGCTTTTGGCGGTGACTTTAATGCGATTTCTGATGCCCTCAATACCATCATTGAAACTTTGAACTCGTTGCTTGGAGATATCAATCATGCATCCGAACAGGTTAATGCCGGGGCCAATCAGGTATCTGACAGCAGTCAGGCCCTGGCTCAGGGTTCTACCGAACAGGCTAGCTCGATCCAGGAACTAACCGCATCCATAGCAGAAATAGCTGACCAAACGAAGAACAACGCCATCAATGCGAACAAGGCCAGAGAATTGGCGACAAATGTGATGGGAAATGCTGACAAAGGAAACGCTCAGATGACAGAGATGCAGCAATCAATGGTGGAAATTAACAAGTCATCCGAAGATATTTCCAAGATCATCAAGGTGATTGACGATATTGCCTTCCAGACCAATATTTTAGCGCTTAACGCGGCAGTGGAAGCAGCCCGGGCCGGACAGCATGGCAAAGGCTTTGCTGTGGTAGCTGAAGAAGTTCGCACCCTGGCTGCCCGTAGTGCTGAAGCTGCCAAAGAAACAACCGTTTTAATAGAAGGTTCCATCAACAAGGTGGCGGTCGGTACAAAAATTGCCGATGAAACGGCCAGTGCGTTAGATGAAATTGTTGGCGGTATTACCCAAGTCAATGACTTAGTCGACTACATCGCCACGGCCTCCAATGAACAGGCCACCGGCATCGCTCAGATTAATATGGGTGTTGAGCAGGTTGCTCAGGTTGTGCAGCAGAATTCGGCAACAGCCGAAGAGAGTGCCGCTGCCAGTGAAGAATTGTCTGGCCAATCGATCTTGTTAAAACAGATGATCGACCAGTTTTCGCTGCGTTAAGTCAATCAGGAAAATAAAGACAAAAAGACCACCTTGTGATGAGGTGGTCTTTTTATAGAAGGGAGATCAGCATGAATCGATTAATTGCCAAACTGATACTTTTTACCGACTCAAATCAGAAAAATTTACTTAAACAAATGGGACAGCTCTATGAACGTTTTTACAAAGATGAGGATTCTAAGGAAGAACTGATTGCTGAGAGTTATCGCCAGATAAAAACGCTGCTGGAAATAGCTACAGATTTTGGATTTGACCGCAACCTCTGGCATCACTATCTGACCTTTTTACTGATCACCAATGAAAATCCATTCAGTCTGACCTGTGAAAAGGTGGGGAAAAAAGAAGGTAGTGTTAATTATTTTGCTCAGAACGATTGTAAAATTTTTAAGGATCTTTTTGATTTCGATTTTACTGAGTTGGAGTCCGTATTGGGGATTGATTGCTTTACCCGGATTTCAGATTACCAGGCTATCCGAAAGCCGGAATTCATGTACAATCAGAACGTCAGTGAAAAAGTGAAAGAACTGAGCCTAAAACTGGCGGCATCAGCAAATGAACAGCTATTTTTTGATGAGATTACACGGTTTTATCAAGACTTTGGGGTGGGTATGTTTGGCCTGAATAAAGCCTTTCGGATTACTCCCAAAGCCGATAACACCGGGGTAATTTTTAATCCGATCAATAACATGGATAAGGTCATGCTGGCAGATCTGGTTGGATACGAAAGTCAGAAACAAAAGCTTGTCGAAAACACCAAGGCCTTTGTCGAAGGGCGAAAAGCAAACAATGTGTTGTTGTTCGGGGATAGTGGTACCGGGAAGTCCACCAGTATCAAAGCTATCGTCAACGAATTCTATCATCAGGGACTGCGGATGATTGAAATCTACAAGCATCAATTTCGAGATTTATCAAATGTCATTGCCCAGATAAAAAATCGGAACTATCGGTTTATTATTTACATGGATGATCTTTCCTTTGAGGAATTTGAGATCGAATATAAGTTTCTCAAAGCAGTTATTGAAGGCGGTGTGGAAACAAAACCGGATAATATTTTGATTTATGCTACCTCAAATCGACGCCATTTGATTCGGGAAACCTGGAATGACCGAAATGATCTGGAAGCAAACGGGGATATCCACCGGTCAGACACGATGCAAGAAAAACTGTCGCTAGTGAATCGCTTTGGGGTCAGTATTTTTTACGAACGTCCCAGTCAGAAACAGTATTTTAAAATTGTGGCGGAGCTGGCCAAGCGAGAAGGTCTTGAGATATCTGAAGAAGTTCTTTCTCAGGAAGCCAATAAATGGGAACTACAGCATGGTGGGATTTCTGGTCGAACTGCTCAGCAATTTATCAATCATTTGCTTTCGATCAGTGTAGAGGATGATTAATTCGATCAGGGCCAACTTACTTCAATAAGGCTTAAAAAATAAGATCTGGTCAAAAAAGTGACACTTAATTTTGCTCCAGGTATTTTTATCGTCATAATCTGCGTAAATTTTAGTAATTTGGATATCTATAAAGTAAAGGGTTAAAAGATAGAAAAGATGATAAAGATTGATGGCTGGCATACGCAAGGCTATTGAGTTAAAAAATTTGCGATTGTTTTAATTGAAAAAAAGAACAGGAGAAAGAAAATGAAAATTAAATTTTTAGGAGCAGCACTATCTGTCACTGGTTCCTGCCATCTTGTGACTACCGAGCACTGTAAATTCCTCCTGGACTGCGGTTTGTTTCAGGGCAGCGAAGCTCTGGAAGAGCTAAATAATCAGGCGTTTGACTTCAACCCGAAAGAGATCGATTTTATCATTTTGAGTCATGCCCATATTGATCATTGTGGTCGGATTCCCTTACTTGTTAAACAGGGATTCAGCGGGCAGATTTACAGTACCGGGGCAACAGCCGAGATCGCTGATATCTTGCTTCAGGATAGCGGCACGATTCATGTAACGGATGCTAAATGGATCAACAGGCGAACAGCACGTTCCGGACAGCCGCTGGTTTCGCCTCTTTATACCCAGGAAGATGCCGCCCGCTGCATCCAGTATTTTTTCCCGGTGGCATACGGACAGTGTTTTCAGGTTAATCCCCAGATCAGGATCCGGCTTAATGAAGCAGGCCATATCCTGGGGGCTGCAATCATCGAGATTTGGATTGCGGAAGGCGGAAAAACCACTAAGCTGGTCTACTCAGGGGATATTGGAGCAAGTAATCAACGGATGTTAAATGATCCGACTCTGATCGCTGAGGCAGATTATCTAATCATGGAAACGACTTATGGGGATCGCACCCATGAAACCCGGTGGGAAAGCGGGAAGCGTTTTCTTGATATCGTTTTTAAAACCGTTGCTCGGGGGGGGACCGTGGTAGTACCGGCTTTTGCTCTGGGTCGAACCCAGGATCTGATTCATGAGCTGGAAGTGTTTTATGATAACCACGAGCTGTATCAGAATCAGCTTGATAAGGTCAAGGTCTATGTTGACAGTCCACTGGCCACCGATGCGACTGAAATTTTCCGCAAAAATGCCCATTACTTCAATGACTATATAAAGGAACGGATCAAAAAAGGGGATGAACTTTTCTATTTCAGAAATTTAAGTTTTACAAAAAGCATTGATGAGTCTAAGGCCTTAAACGAGAATACATCACCTAAGATCATTATTTCTTCCAGCGGCATGGCTGATGCTGGCCGGGTACAACATCATTTAAAACACAACCTCTGGAAACCCCAATCAAGTATTGTTTTTGCCGGGTACCAGGCCGAGGGGACCATTGGACGGGCCATCACCAGCGGGGAAAAATATATTAGAATTTTGCGAGAACGGATCCGAGTAAATGCTGAAATCTATTTTCTGGAAGGATTCTCTGCCCATGCCGACAAAAATGATCTACTGAAGTGGTTGTCCGGATTTAAAGAAAAACCCAAGAAAATTTTCCTGGTTCACGGCGAAGAAGAAGCGAAGAAAAGCTTTGCCAATACAGCAAAAAACACATTGGGATTTGATTGCACCGTAGTCGAGGATGTTTCCGAATACGATCTTGATAATGAAACCGTAATGGTAGATGGCATTAAAAATCGGATTGATACCAAAAATCAGATCAATAAATTAAAAGACAATCTGGACGACATCCATAATGAGTTAGGCAATCTACTGGCTATTCCGGGGATCGGGATAAAGGGGTCCTTTCTGGATGAGAAGCGAGAGGATCTCGCGGTATTGACCAGAGATTTGGAAAAAACCTGTGAAAAACTCAAGACCGTTATCAACAAATAGAACAATAATCTTAAAAAGTCTAAAACACCTGTCGGCTTGACGTCGGCAGGTGTTTTCGATAGAATGGGATAATTATTAGTTTAAAAGGAGACGAAGATCATGCCGGTCAATTCATTTGAAGATTATCCGATGTCCTGGAAACCGACGTTAAACGATAAGGTTAAACCGCTTTATCTCTCCCTGGCCCGCCAGTTGGAGCAGGATATTAAAGAGGGTCAGCTGCTGCCCGGAACAAAACTGCCGCCCCAGCGGGAATTGGCAGATTTTCTTGATATTAACGTCAGCACCGTGTCCAAAGCCTGTAAGGTCTGTGAATTAAAAGGCCTCCTCAGTGCCACGGTCGGAAGCGGCACCTTTGTTTCCTTTGATGCGCTGGCAAATGCTTACCTATTGCCGGATGATAAACCACGAAATTTGATTGAGATGGGGGCAGTTTTCCCAGATACCGCCACCTTTGGACCATTAATCGGTTGTTTAAAAGAAATACTCAACGAAGCGGATGCCGATAAACTGCTAAATTACAGCCGCCCTAATGCCAATATCTGGTTAAAAGATACAGCGATTAAGCTAATGGAAAAAGGAGGCTTTTGTCCAGAACCGGAGAGTATCTTATTTTCTAATGGCGGCCAAAATGCCATTACGGCCATTCTTGCTGGGCTGTGCCGTCACAGCGATAAAATTGGGGCCGATCCCCACACCTATTCCGGGCTTAAAACGACTGCTTCGATGCTTGGTATCCAGCTAACCCCGATCCGTCATCGTGATGGGGAAATGGACGATGAAGCACTGCTTGATGCCTGCCGTAATGAAAATATCAAAGGTGTTTATCTGATTCCGGACAATCACAACCCGACCACTCATACCATGTCTACTGATCGGCGCAGGGCTTTGGCCCAAACCGCCAGAGATCAGGGGATCTTTATCATCGAAGACGGTGCCTACCATTTGCTTAGTCAAAATATTCTGCCGGCGGTGGCCTCTTTTGCACCGGACCATACCATCTATATCGCCAGCATGTCAAAAACGCTGGCCCCTGGCTTACGTATGGCCTATGTGTCAGTGCCTTTGGCTTATCGAAAGCCGGTGTCAAAAGCGCTGTATAATCTAAATATATCGGTGTCGCCGTTAATGGCAGTGCTGGCGGCCCGGGTTATCGTTTCCGGACAGCTGGATCAATTTATAATAAGTCACCAGCAGAATGCCAGACAGCGCAATAAGTTGGTAAACTGCTACTTACGGGACTTCACCTGTCATGGTAATGAAACGGGAATATTTCGTTGGCTGGAGTTGCCGGGAACCATTAGTGGATCGGATTTTGAAGCACTGGCAATGGAAAAGGGGGTTCGAATTTACGGCGCTGAGCGATTTACCGTTGGAAATAACGTGCCCATCCGTGCTGTGCGGATGTCTGTTTGTGCTCCGGAAACCCTGGCCGAACTGGAACAGGGAATGATAATTTTAAAAAAACCTTCTCGATCAGCTGTAAGATTTTTAATTTGTACGCCATACATTTAATTTATTGTGTGGCGTATTTTTGCGTGATAAAATAAGGCTCAAATTAAACTGCGGGTGAAGGGAGTAAGTCATAGTGAAAAGTTTTATTTTTGCCTTTAAACAGGTGTTACCGGTTTTTTTTCCTTATCTGTTTATTGGCATTGCTTTTGGAGTTTTAATGGATGAGGCTGGCTACAGCGCCGGTTGGTCATTTCTGTCCGGTGTTTTTATTTATGCCGGATCGATGCAAATTGTTTTGGTTTCGCTGCTTACCGCGGGAGCCTCATTAGGAACCATTGCACTGATGACCTTTTTTGTTAATGCCCGACATATTTTTTACGGTATTGCCTTCATTGATCAGTTCCGCAAGATGGGTCGGCGATACCCCTATATGGTTTTAACGCTTACGGATGAGGTTTATTCCATTCTTTGCAGTATTACCTATCCGGATGAAGTGGATATCAGGAAGACCGATTTTTACATTACTCTGATTCTTCATCTGGTTTGGATTCTCAGCTGTGTGGCTGGAGCCCTGTTTGGTCAGCTATTACCCTATGATCTGGCTGGTATCGAATTTTCAGCGACAGCTTTTTTTATTACGGTTTGTATGAATCAATGGGAGGTGATGGATTCTCATTTACCGGCTATCACTGGATTAACCAGTGCATTGGTCTTTTACTTTATCCTGGGACCCAGTCAGTTTATTTTACCAGCGTTGACAGTCAGTGTCCTGGTGTTGATGATGATGAAAGCCAAATCAAATAATCAAAAAAAGAGTGGTGTTCCAGAATTGGAAGCTGGCTTAGCTGGACAAACGGAGGAAATCAGCCATGAGTATTAATTGGGTTGACACCGTGGAAGCTCTGGCGGTTGTGGCGCTGGTTACTATTTTTACCCGAGCTCTGCCATTCTTGTTTTTTGGTGGTAAGAAAGAGCTACCCGATATAGTCCGCTATCTGGGAACTGTTTTGCCGGCCGCGATTATGATTATTCTTGTTGTCTTTTGTCTGCGAAACATCAGCCTGATCGCCTACCCCTTCGGTTTGCCGGAGCTGTTAAGTGTCGCGATGGTGATCCTTGTTCATCGCATCAAAAAAAATATTTTTCTTAGCATCATCGCTGGAACCGGGCTTTATATGGTGCTAACGCGAACCTTGTTTATAATTGGAAGCTGAAGAAAGCTTGCCTCGGCACCAGTTTCGGAATTATTCTAAAAAAATGTTGATCTTTACTGTTTTAATATTTATTATGTCAGACTTATGCGGTATAATAAAATCACAATTCTTTATAAGCTGAGGCATATGAAAAGGATGCAAAATTATACAGGGGGATCGGATGAACAAAAGGATGAGATCAAAATTATTTGCCATATTAACAGTGATAAGTCTGTTATTATTGGTTACCAGCGGCTGTATCCGTACGCATACCTATGGCGGTGGGGTGTATACAGGAGAATGGAAAAATGGCGTGCCCAATGGTTACGGCAAGTTTGTTTACTCAGAGGATGTAATCTACGAGGGCCAATGGAAAGACGGCAAGCTTCATGGCCAGGGGACTGCTATCGGATATGAGGGAACAAGATTTGAAGGCGAATGGAAATATGGCAAGCTCGATGGTTATGGGACCAAGACAGATAATGGTAATACCTATGTGGGCGAATTTAAAAAAGGCTTAATGGATGGCAAAGGAACCTTGACCATGGCGGATGGGACCACCTATGTGGGAACCTTCGCCAATGATTTATATGTTGGTCCATAAATAATAATAGTTAAAAAAACAGCATCCAATTTCGATGCTGTTTTTTTATAATCATTCTTGACAAAATTGCTAAACTAGTGTAGACTTACTAAGTAGGAACACTAAGTAAAACAGTAGTAGATCTGAAGCGTAGCAGTTTTAAATCGGCTCCGATCGGCAGATTATGGCAACAATTTATGGTTTATTAAAATAAGGACTGATGGAGTGATGGATATTGTTGAACGACTGACACAATTTGGACTGACAAGGCATGAGGCTTCGATTTATTTAACCCTGCTTGCTGAAGGTGACTTAAATGGCTATGAGGTGGCAAAGATAACGGGTATTTCACGATCTAACGCCTATACATCGCTGGCGTCGCTGGTGGAAAAGGGCGGGGCTTATGTCATCGAGGAAGCAACCATCCGCTATACCCCGGTCGCTATTTCCGAATTCTGCGAAAATAAGATCAGAAAACTACAGCAAGCCAAGCAGGATCTGATTGTTACCATTCCCACAAAACGGGATGCGGTGGAAGGCTATATTACCATTAAAGGGGAAAGCAACATCCTCAATAAATTGCGCAATATGATTCTGGAAGCCCAGGAGCGGATCTACATCTCAGTACCCGGTCAGGTTTTAAAAACCGTACTGCCAGATATAAAAGAAGCGATTAATCGCGACATCAAGATGGTGATCATCACCGATGGGTCCTTGTCGCTGGCAGGAGCCACTGTCTATATTGCTGATCAACCGCTCCAGCAGATTCGACTGATTGTTGATTCAACCAATGTCCTCACCGGCGATATGAATAACGGTGAACATTCCACCTGTCTTTATTCCCGCAAGCGGAATCTGGTTGATTTATTTAAAGACTCGATGAAAAATGAAATAAAACTGATTGAAATGACGAAAGGAAATTAAAGATGAAAAAGACCTTTGTAAACAAAGAAAAATTAGAAGAAATCGTAAGAGAATTCCCCACCCCCTTCCATCTCTATGATGAAAAGGGGATTCGCGAAAATGTGCGAAACTTGCAGGAAGCCTTTTCCTGGAATAAGGGCTACAAAGAATATTTTGCCGTCAAGGCGACCCCCAACCCAACTATTTTACAAATTCTAAAAGAAGAAGGCTGTGGGGTAGATTGCTCATCTTATACCGAACTGATGATGTCCGATACGGTTGGTTTTTCCGGAGCGGATATTATGTTTACCTCCAATGTAACGCCGAAAGAAGACTTTGTTTTGGCCAGCAAACTGGGCGCTTTGATTACTCTGGACGATATCACCCACATTGACTTTTTGGAAGAGGTAGCAGGATTGCCGGAAACCATCAGTTGCCGATTTAATCCCGGCGGTGACTTTGTTATTGATAACGCTATTATGGATACCCCTCAGGTCGCTAAATACGGGTTTACCCGGGAACAAATGACCGAAGGATTTGCAACTCTAAAAAGTAAAGGGGTTAAACATTTCGGGATCCATGCCTTTTTAGCCAGCAATACCATCGCCAATGAATATTACCCGGCCCTGGCACGAATTCTTTTCCAGACCGCCGTGGAATTGAATCAGGAAACCGGCGCTCATATTGCCTTTATAAATCTCTCGGGAGGCGTGGGGATTCCTTACCTGCCCGATCAGCAACCTACCGATATTTATGAAGTCGGCCGAGGTGTGAAAAAAGCCTTTGAAGAAATTCTGGTGCCGGCCGGAATGGGTGATATTGATATTTACACCGAACTGGGTCGCTTTGTCCTGGGACCATTTGGACATCTGGTCACCACCGCCCTGCATGAGAAACATACTCACAAAGAATACATTGGTCTTGACGCCTGCGCCGCCAACCTGATGCGTCCGGCCATGTATGGTGCCTATCATCATATCACGGTGATGGGTAAGGAAGATGCCCCCCTTAATCATATCTACGACGTCACCGGGGGCTTATGCGAAAACAATGACAAGTTTGCCATTGACAGAGAACTTCCCAAAATTGATATCGGTGACCTGGTTGTGCTTCACGACACCGGTGCCCACGGTTTTGCGATGGGCTATAACTACAATGGCAAGCTACGATCTGCTGAAGTGCTGCTTAAAGAAGACGGTAGTACCGAACTGATCCGTCGGGCCGAAACCCCGGACGATTACTTCGCCACCCTGGATTTTTCCAAGTGGAAAAAGTAGTTTTAAATAGTGACGCTAATATTAAAAAAAATCGGAGTACCGAAAAATGTTACATCATGTTGTCTGCATCAGGGCGAACAGGTCATAGACCTGTCCGATCCTGCAGCATACAACAGATTAACATTTGTCGGTACGGTTCTTGCAAAAGACCTTTATTAAATAGTCAAGAGACGATAACGAAAGGAAAAAAATAACATGGCATTAATTAATGAAAATTATCTTAAATTACCAGGCTCCTACCTTTTTTCAGAAATAGCGAGACGGGTGGAAGCCTATAAAACCGCTAATCCGGAGGCCAACATCATTCGACTGGGAATTGGTGATGTGACCAAACCGCTGCCTGAAGCAGTCATCACCGGTCTACACGCCGCTGTTGATGAAATGGCCGATGAAAAAACCTTTAAGGGCTACGGTCCGGAACAAGGCTATGATTTTCTACTGGAAAAAATTGTCGAGTTTGATTTTAAAACCCGGGGTGTCGATCTAGCGATTGATGAAATATTTGTCAGTGACGGCTCCAAAAGTGATACTGCCAATATTCAGGAACTATTTAGTCAAGATACTAAAATCGCGATCACTGATCCCGTTTATCCGGTTTATGTCGACAGTAACGTCATGGCTGGCCGCAGTGGAACGTTAGGTGCTGACGGTAAGTGGAGCGAGATGGTCTATATTCCCTGCACCGCCGAAAATGGCTTTGTGCCGCAATTGCCAACCGAAAAGGTGGATCTGATTTATCTGTGTTTCCCCAATAACCCGACCGGAACCACGATTAATAAAACTGAGCTGAAAAAATGGGTGGATTATGCCAAAGCCAACCAGGCTATTATTTTATACGATGCTGCTTACGAAGCCTATATTCAGGAAGACGATGTGGCACACAGCATTTACGAAATTGATGGTGCCAAGGAGGTAGCCATCGAATTCCGAAGCTTTTCCAAAAATGCTGGCTTCACCGGAACCCGTTGCTCCTATGTAGTAGTTCCCAAAGAAGTGATGGGCTATACCAAAGCGGGCGAACCGGTTGAAATTAATAAACTGTGGAATCGCCGACACTGTACCAAATTTAATGGCGTTCCTTATATTATCCAAAAAGGCGCGGAAGCTGTTTATAGCGAAGCTGGTCAACAGCAGATCAAAGCGCTAGTAGCATATTATATGAATAACGCCAAAATGATTCGTGAAGGCGTTGCCAGTACTGGAATTGAAGTTTTTGGCGGGATTAATGCCCCTTATATCTGGCTAAAAACGCCGGAAGGCATGGACTCATGGGCCTTTTTTGACAAACTTCTCAGTGAGGTCAACATTGTTGGAACACCGGGTGTGGGTTTTGGTCCCAGCGGTGAAGGGTATTTCAGACTGACTGCCTTTGGCAGCAAGGAAAACACACAAGAAGCGATCAGACGTTTTACCACCGAATTTAAGTTGTAAAAACAAAATAACAAATGTCCGGCTGCGAGAATTAGCCGGGCATTTTTTTGATTTTTTATCGTTTTAAAGGATTAATTAATTTGATGACCATTTAGTCTTAAAAAATCATTAAAAGTGTTGACACTTTTCATAAAGTTACTTACAATATTGTTAGCACTCACAAAGAAAGAGTGCTAATACGATTACGACATGAAGAAGAGGTATGTTATGGAAAAAAAGCAGTTTAAATCAGAATCCAAGCGTCTGATGGATTTAATGATCCATTCAATTTACACCAACAAAGAAATATTTTTAAGAGAATTGATTTCAAATGCGTCCGACGCCATCGACAAGGTTTACTACAAAACATTAACAGACAAAGATAAAACCTTTAATAAGGACGACTACTACATCCGTATTCATCCCAACAAAGATAACCGGACCCTGACCATTGAAGATACCGGAATCGGGATGACCGCAGCGGAACTGGAAGACAACTTGGGTACCATTGCCAAAAGTGGTTCCAGCGACTTTAAGGACGATCAGGAAATGGAAGAAGATTTTGATCTTATCGGCCAGTTTGGGGTCGGTTTCTATTCAGCCTTTATGGTATCTGACAAGGTTGAGGTGGAAACCAAATCCTTTGACGAGGAAACGTCATCTGTATGGGTTTCTGAAGGAGCTGATGGCTATACCATTGAACCCGGAACCCGCACCACCCATGGTTCAAAAATTACCCTGTATCTCAAAGAGAATTCGGAAGATAATAACTACGATGACTATCTGGAACCCTATCGCATTCGCCAGCTGGTTGAGCATTACTCCAACTTCATCCGTTACCCGATTAAGATGGTGGAGGAAAAGAGCCGAGTCAAAGAAGACACCAAGGACAGTGAAAATCCGGAATACGAAACCTATCTGGCAGATGATGTTCTGAATTCGATGATCCCGATCTGGCGAAAAAATAAAAATGAGCTGACCGATGAGGATTACAACAATTTCTACCACGACAAGCGACTAGGCTTTGATGCCCCCTTGGCTCATGTTCACCTGAGTATTGAAGGGGCGATGAGCTATAAAGCGATCCTTTATATCCCCGGTCAGGCCCCCTTTGATTACTACACCAGAGACTATGAAAAGGGGCTCGAGCTCTATTCCAACGGCGTCCTGATTATGGAAAAATGCAGTGAGCTGTTGCCGGATTACTTCAGTTTTGTTAAAGGGGTGGTGGACTCCGAGGATATCTCATTAAATATTTCCCGGGAAATGCTTCAGCAGGATCGTCAGCTACGCTTAATCAGCCGTAAAATCGATACCCGAATTTCCGAAGAACTCAAAAAAATGCTGGCCAACGAACGCGAAACCTATGAAAAATTCTTTACCGCTTTCGGTAATCAGATCAAAGTCGGAACCTATGACAAATGGGGACAGGATAAGGAAAAACTTCAGGACTTCCTGCTCTTTTATTCATCCAAAGAAGGCAAGATGGTTACTCTTAAAGAATACGTAGAACGGATGCCGGAAGATCAGAAATACATTTATTATGCCACTGGTTCATCGGTTAGTCAGCTTGAAAAGCTGCCCCAGGTTTCCATTATTAAAAACAAAAATTATGAGATTCTCTATTTAACCGAGACCATTGATGAATTTGTCACCCAGACCTTAAAACAGTATCAGGACAAGGAATTCCGTTCAGTTTCCAGCCAGAATCTGGGACTGGAAGCGCCGGAAGAAAATCAAGTCGATGATGATACAAAAACATCTGAAGTGGATGAAAAACTTCTGGCAAAAATGAAAGACCTGATTGGAGATGAAGTCGTGAAGGTAAAAACCACGGCCCACTTAAAAGATGACGTGGCTTATCTTTCCACTGAAGGAGATCTTTCCATCGAAATGGAAATGACCTTAAACACCATGCCTCAGGGCGGTGATGTGAAGGCGAAGAAAGTGCTGGAAATCAACAAAAACCATCCGGTTTATGAAAAACTGAAAAGCTATTATGAAGTAGATGATGACCAGTTTGCGCTCTACACCGAGTTGCTTTACAATCAGGCCCGACTAATTGCCGGCCTGCCGCTTGACGACGTGGTAGCCTTTACCAAAAACATCAGCAAACTGATGTAATCAGGCGTTCGATTGAGATACCGTACCGATCAATTGTTAATCAGTTGTTTGCTGCAGAATCGGACACTAATAAAAAATTAGAAATTTCTTATTAGTCGCGGGCAGTCGCCAACTACAAGCAAGCTTGTGATTGGCTCGTTGCCTTCACTCAGGCTATCGCCGTGTCCGCTCTGATGCAAACAACACGATGCAACAATTGTCGGTACTAGGGTATTCATTTTTATGGAAGTTCTTATAGCATTATACTGAGAGAGTACCAGCACCATCCTTAAAGGACAGTGCTGGTTTTTTAAGTGTCAATTGACAAGTTCAACCGGTTTTGATAAAATAGGTGCAGAAGGTGTAACAAAATGATTTTAACTATTGAAGTAGCTCTGGCAATGAAAGTTTCGATGAGACATTGTTTAGAGCCTAAACTAAAACTTTTATTCTCATCGGTCTAAGCGTTTTTATGGGATAGCAACTTATTTTAAGTGTAACGGCAAACTCCCGTACCAACTACTTGTTAATCAGTTGTATGCGCGCAAGTCGTATAGGCTATCGCCGTGTTCGCCTTGAGGCACACAACACGATATAACAATTGTCGGTACTACGATATTTGTTTATTACATTGCTATGCTTTATTTTGATGTGCTTAAACCGATAATCAACAGGAAAGTTTTCAGGCCATAACGCAATGTTCGTTATGGCCTTTTATAATGACAGGGAGTCAGTATAAAATGGCTCTCTGTTTTATTTTTGCTAAAAATTCGCAACGAGGAGAAATACGAATGGGACTATTGGACGTTATTAATCTATCACATACGTTTGGTGATAAAATTTTATATCAGGAGGCTTCTTTTGAATTATTCAAAGGGGAGCATATGGGGATTGTCGGGCGCAACGGAACGGGGAAGACCACCCTTTTAAATACCCTAATCGGAGAAATTATTCCCGATGGTGGGGAGATTCGCTGGCAAAAAGGGATCAAGGTCGGGTATCTCGATCAACATGCTAAAATTGATCAGGATGTGACGGTGTTTGACTATTTAAAAACATCGTTTCATGAGCTCTACGAAACAGAAATCCAGCTGACCAAAATTTATGAAGACATGGGCAGCGATTGCAGTGAAAAGGCCATGAACAGAGCCTCGGACCTGCAAAGTTTGCTTGAGAATTCCGGTTTTTATGAACTGGAAAGCCGGATCTTAAAAATTGCTGATGGGCTGGGGATTACAGCACTGGGGATGGATAGCATCCTGGAACAGCTTAGTGGGGGACAGCGGGCCAAGGTTATTTTGGCCAAGCTGCTGTTGGAAGAACCTAATGTGTTGCTTTTAGATGAACCGACTAACTTTCTGGACAAGGAACATGTGGAATGGTTGACCGACTATTTAAAAGCTTATGAGGGCACCTTTCTGGTGATTTCCCATGACTTTGATTTTCTCGACAAGATCACCACCTGTGTCTGTGACATCGAGTTTTCCACCATCAAAAAGTACAGCGGCAACATCACCAAATTTATCACCTTAAAAGGGCTGCGACGGGAAAGCTATATTCGTGAATTTGAAGCCCAGAAAAAAGAAATTAAAAAGTTTGAAGACTATATTTCCAAAAACAAGGCTCGGGCTTCCACCGCCAGCATGGCTAAGAGCAGGCAGAAGCAATTGGATCGAATCGATCGGATTCCGCCGCCAGAATTAGTGCCAAAACCCAATTTTCGTTTGACTTCCTTGCACATCTCAGCCCAGCGCTCCTTAACGGTCAAGGATTTGGAGATTGGCTATGATTACCCGTTGCTAGCCAAAATGAATTTTAAAATCGAGTCGGGTCAGAAAACCGTCATCACCGGCTTTAACGGGATTGGAAAATCCACTCTGCTAAAAACCCTGGTCAAACAGATTCCACCGATTTCGGGAAAATTCAAGTTTGCGGATAATATTAAAATCGCTTATTTTGAGCAAGATCTCAATTGGGACAACCCCACTCTGACCCCTATTCAAGTCGTTTCTGATGTGTATCCCAAGCTGTCTCAGAGCCAATTGCGGCGCTATCTGGCGCAGTGCGGTTTAAAAGCCAAAAGCATGCTTCAGGGGGTCGCGACCCTTAGTGGCGGGGAACAGGCCAAGGTAAAAATCTGTATCCTGATGCTGACCAATGCGAATTTTCTGATTCTTGATGAGCCCACCAATCATCTGGATGCCGATGCTAAAGCGGTACTAAAAAGCGAGCTGATCAAATGGACTGGTAGTCTGATTCTCGTTTCACATGAAGCCGCGTTTTATGAAGATTGGGCTGAGCACATTATCAATATCGAGGGCTAGCAGGGTCAGCTTTCCTGGTCTGAACCATAAATTCGAGAATGTCTTTAAAAAAAACTTAACAGGTGTCAAAAATCCGGCTATAATGAATCATAGAGATTATTCTAATTACCAATTTACATAGAATTGAAACTAGGAAATGAGACATTAGAGTGAAAAAACAATTCTTAAAAAGAGAACGCATTAATGATCGTTTAGCACGAGTTTATGATTATCCACTAACCATTGTGGAAGCACCGATGGGTTATGGAAAGACTACGGCAGTTAGAGAATTTCTGGAAACGAAAGAAATAAAATCCATCTGGGTTACGTTTCAACCTGAGAATGGTTCTGCTGATTATAAATGGAGCAAAGTCTGCGATGAAATTAGCAAATGGGATCGTGATACCGGCGAGACATTAAAGCAGCTGGGCTTTCCGGTGGACGTACCCCAGATGGATCAAGTGTTATCGGTATTAAACACGGTAATCACAGATGAGCCCTTATTCATGGTTTTAGATGACTACCATCTGACGGATTATGAGCCCTTGAATCGGTTGATTGAGCTGATCGTGACCGAGCGAATTGAAAACTTTTATCTTATTATTGTCACCCGAAATACAGGGAATTTAAACAGCGCAGAACTTGTGGCCAAGGGATTTTGCAATTGGATCACCCAGGAAGTTTTAAAGTTCACGGAAGTCGAAGTCCGGGATTATTGCATCATGATGATGGAAACAATATCGGAGAAAGACTTGCGAAAAATAACCGAATACGCAGGTGGTTGGATTACTCTGACCTATATGCTGCTGCTTGGTTTGGAAAAAGGGATTCCAGTAGGGATGAATATGACCATCGATGAGCTCATCAGTTTAACGCTTTTTAGTGTTTATGATGCGTTGACCCAAAAATATTTAATCAAACTTTCAATTATGGATCGTTTTACTGCCGAACAGGCCCAGTTTATAACCGGCGAATCGCAGACGGCTGATATTTTGAGAAAAATGAAGAAAGAAAATTCATTTATTTATTTTGATGAAGTAAATAAAACCTATCAAATTCATTTTGTATTGCTTGATTTTTTAAGGTCAAAACAAAATCTCTTAGCCGATGAAAAAAAGGCGCTGTACATCCGTTTGGGTGAATGGTATCTAGACAAATTGAATTTTCCAAAGGCTTATGCGAGCTTTTATCGCGCAGGAGAAATTAGACGGATTCTTGAGCATTTGAATAATCCCCAAAACATCAGCTCTGAAATGGCGGTATTTGAGGGCTCGCAGGAGATGTTTGAAAAAACGCCGCTTAACGTGTTGTATCACTATCCGATGGCCTATTTACTGCATATTCTTGTTTGTTTGTTCCACGGAAATGAGCGCACAGCGATTGGTAGTCGTAGACAATTGGATCAGTTAGAGCAGTTTTATAATAAACAGGATGGCATTGATCAGACTTACCGAAATCGGATTCTGGCTGAAATCAACATCGTTAAGCGGTTTACGGTATTTAATCATATTGAAGAATCCACCGTCACCAATGATTTGATTATCAAGCTATTGGATGGGGAACAATCCTACATTATGAGAAAAGAAAATGAATTTACCTTTGGATCCCCCCATCTGAGTTATAATTATTTCAGAGAACCGGGTCGGTATCAAAAAACAGTCCAACTGATTGTCGAGAAGGTTCCGGTTTATTCTCAATTTACCAGTGGCTGCGGAACCGGATCTGAATATCAGGCCCGGGCCGAATACAGTCTGGAAACTGGTAATTGGGCAGAGGCCGAACTTAATGGTGAAAAGGCAATCTTTAAAGCCCGGACCAAAGATCAGCACAGTATTGTTATTTGTGGCAATTTTGTACTGATTCGGCTGATGATTTTACAAGGAAGAATTACTGCTGCCCTGAATCGTCTTCGTGATTTGGAAAAAGAAATTCTGGAGGTCAGGAATCCTATTTACAATACCACCATGGACATTTGCAAGGGCTATGTTTATGCCAATCTGGAACAGACAGAGATGATTCCCTACTGGCTTCAGGTGGGGGATATGACCACTGCTGATTTGCTTTATCAGGGGGTGGCTTTAAATTATCTGGTTTATGGCAAGGCGGTCGCCGCATCCCGGAATTTTGTTAAACTTGAAATTCTTTCCGAGAGTTTTATAGAATATTTTTCGATCTATCATAATCAGTTGGGAATAATCCATAACGGAATCTTTAAAGCCATTGCCAAATATAATCTATATGGCATTGAAGCAGGAATTAATGCCCTTAATAAGATTTTGGGAGAAGCTTATCTGGATGGAATCATTATGCCCTTTGTGGAAAATGCACCCTTTCTCATTGTGATGTTGAGAGAAATCAATGATCGACAGCCTAAAGATCAATTTATTCGCTGGCTGCTATCAGTTAGTGAAGTTTATCTAAAGAATCTGAAAAATGAGGAATTGTCCAGAGTCAGTCTCACTCTACGAGAACAAGAAGTATTGCGGCTTACCGCTGAAGGTCTAAAGCGCGAAGAAATTGCTAAACGGCTTTATATCGCTCCGGGTACGGTTAAGACCCATCTTCAGAATGTTTATAAAAAGCTGGAGGTTAATGGGAAAAATGCGGCGATTAAAACAGCGTTAAAAAATGGCTTGTTGTTTGCAGAAAATGAAAAAGACTAGTTGGCTGTTTGGATTTCATACATAATACAGCTTTTTTCTCCAATAAAGTTATTTTCGACATGTAAGGGTATATACATTATATGTCGCTTATAAGTAAATGATAGCGGCGGAATGGAGATTAAAATGAAAAAACGAATTAAAAATAACGTGAGCTGGGTAGGTAAAGTCGATTGGGAGCTGCAACAGTTTCATGGCAATGAATTTTCAACCAATCATGGCTCCACTTACAATTCCTATTTAATCGAGGAAGAAAAGACTGTTTTAGTCGACACGGTCTGGTTACCCTATGCCAAAGAATTTGTGGAAAACTTAACGCAGGTAATCGATTTGAATGAGATCGACTATATTGTCGCTAATCATGGGGAAGTGGATCACAGCGGAGCCCTGCCGGAACTGATGGCGAGAATCCCAGATGTTCCCATTTACTGTTCCGAAAACGCAGTAAAGTCTTTAAAGGGTCAGTATCATCAGGACTGGAACTTCAATGTCGTGAAAACCGGAGACAAGCTGGACGTCGGCAATGGTAAAGAATTGATTTTTGTGGAAATGCGGATGCTCCATTGGCCGGACAGCATGGCCACCTATCTGACCGGAGACAATATTCTCTTTAGCAATGATGCCTTTGGCCAGCATTATGCTACCGAAAAACTGTTTAATAAGCTGGTCGATCAATGCGATTTGTATCAGGAAGCGATAAAATACTATGCCAATATTCTAACCCCCTTTAGTGCCATATTGCGAAAGAAATTAGACGAAATTATTGCCTTTAATCTGACCATTGATATGATCGCCACCAGCCATGGCGTCATCTGGAATGACAATCCGATGCAAATCGTTGAGAAATATGCCCAGTGGGCAGGAGATTATCAGGAAAACCAGATCACGATAATCTATGACACGATGTGGAATGGTACTAAAAATCTGGCCGAAAATATTGCCGAGGGGATTAGCCTGACCGATCCAGATGTTTTAGTAAAAGTCTTCAACCTGTCAAAAAGTGATGAGAATGACTTAATTACCGAAGTCTTTAAAGCAAAGACGGTGCTGATTGGTTCGCCGACCATTGGTGGCAGTATCCTTCACTCCATCGCCGGCTTTGTTCATCTGATGAAGGAGCTTAAGTTTAAAAACAAAAAAGCTGCCGCCTTTGGCTGCTATGGTTGGAGCGGTGAGTCAACTAAGGTGTTAAATGAATGGCTGGAAGGCGCCGGATTCGAAATCATCAACGAGGGTCTGAAAAATCAGTGGAACCCCGATGATACTGAGCAGATATCAGCCATCGACTTTGGTAAAGAAATCGCCAAAGCCTAGAAGCTGATCGATTCAACGTAAAAACGACTTAATCATGATTTGATTAAGTCGTTTTTATTACGTTCTTATCTTTTACAAACAAACCCAGTACCGACAATATCGAGTTGTGCGCATCAGAGCCGACACGGCGATAGCCTGCGTGAAGGCAACGAGCCAATCACAAGCTTGCTTGTAGTTGGCGACTGCCCGCGACTAATAAGAAATTTCTAATTTTTTATTAGTGTCCGATTCCGTAGCGAACAACAGATTAACAATTGGTCGGTACGGCAGTTGCCGAAACCCTTGTTTCAATCGTAGTGAATACCGCCCCAGTAAACCGGGCTTTTGACGATGGTGCGGGGATCCAGTTCCACGCCTTCCATAGCCCACTTTTTATATTCTTCAAAGCCAGTGCGGTCGATGATGTAGCCGATGTGTTCTTTGCCGCCGGGTGCTTCCCGATTGATGTAGTTTTCTACAAATCGATAGGTATTTTTAATAATTTTGACAATCGCGTCTTCGGTCGCCCAAACCAGAAAATCTTCGGCCAGCCGGGGGTTTCGTTTTCCGGTTCGTCCCATAATCGCCAATCGGTAGTAGGTTTCCGGGCTGCGGGTCCAGGCCCGGGTTGGGCAGTTGATCACACATTCGCCACAGCCGACACATTTTTCGGTGTTTCGGACAATTCGGTAATTCTCTACTGACAAAGCATCCACCGATTTTTTCTGGCAGGCTTTAACACAGGCCAGACAACCCATGCAGCGTTCTTTTTGATACTGGGGTTCGGTCATCCCGATGATCCCAAAATCCTGCATCCGGGTTTTGATGCAGTCATTGGCACAGCCGGTGAAGGCGACCTTAAAATGGAGATCATTGGGAAAGATTTCCTGCTCCATTTTCTTGGCAAAATTAGTGGTATTATAGGTGGCAAATGGACAGGTATTACTGCCGATACAGGCAGAGATATTGCGCGTGCCGGCTGCGGTATAGCCTTTGCCTGGGATTTCCTGATTAATATCCAATTTATCAATAATCGGCTGTAGCAGCGCATTGACGGCGTCCATATCGGTATATTTAATACCCGGGATTTCAAAGCCCTGACGGGTGGTTAAATGGATGCGGCCATTGCCATAGGTTTTTGCAATGTTTTGAATCAGCGGCAGCAGTTCCGCCGTTAATAAGCCGCCGGGAACCCGGACTCGTGAGGCGGTTTCCCCACGGACCTTGGTGACGCGATAGGCATTCTTCTTTATCTTCTTGGTATTTAGATCTAACATGGCACTCCTCCTAATCCTTTAAAAATTTTCCCTTGGTGTAGTTAAAAACCGGACCGTCCAGACAAATATAGGTATCATCGATTTTACAGTGACCGCATTTACCAATGCCACAGCACATTTTTCGCTCCTGGGAGATCCAGATATTTTCTTCTTTGAATCCGACATTAAAAAGCTCGGTGATCGTGCATTTCATCATCATCGGTGGTCCCACCACAATCCCGATCGCTTCGTCAGTGTTTTTAATCGGGATTTCCGGAATGTATTGGGTAACCAGTCCGCATTTGCCGCAATAGCCATCGACCGGGGTATCCACGGTCATAATGACATTGATGTTTTTTTCCCACTCTTTGAAGTCTTTTTTAAAGAGGACATCGTTGGGCGATTTAAAACCTACTAACAGGGTAAAACTTTTGCAGTCGTTGGGATGGGCCGAAAAATAATCGACGATCCCTTTCACTGGCGAAAGACCGGTGCCGCCAGCAACCAGAATAATTTCTTTGCCCATATAGTTGGTGATATCAAAGCCATTGCCATAGGGTCCCCGAAGGAACAGGGTATCGCCGACATAATTTTCGAAGATTTCATCCGTAACCTTGCCGACTTTACGAATGGTCAGATCAACCGTGCCATTACCGATGCCGCTGACCGAAATGGGGGCTTCGCCAAACTTGGGTAGCGATACCTCAAAAAATTGTCCCGGTTTGACCTCGCCGCGATAGGTCATCCGGAAGGTAAACTCAATTTCAGTATGTTTGATCACGTCGACGATTTCCGAAAGGAAAGGAAGATAAGGATTATCTGAATTCGTTGTATGAGACGCAGTTGTTGTCGCAGTCATTTAAATTTCCTCCTTTGCAGCATCATTTACCAAATCACTCAGTTTATTGATGCAATTGGCAAAAGAAATATATTCCGGACAGACATCGTCGCAGCGGCCGCAGCCAATACACATATGGGTGCCGAAGCGTCGTTTATAATCGTTTATCTTGTGCATCACCTTAAAGCGCATCCGTTGGCCCTTGTCATTTCGAAACGCATGTCCGCCGGCCATATCAGTGTAGCCATCAACATGACAGGAAGCCCAAACCCGCCGCCGTTCGCCGGCTTTGCCGTTGTCGGTGTAGAAAATATCCTGCATTGTGAAGCAGGTACAGGTGGGACAAACAAAGTTGCATCGTCCGCAGGCAATGCAACGGTTGCCGTAATCTTCCCAGAATGGAGCGTCAAACAGGGTCTGGGGAACCGTTTCGGAAATCGTCACGACGGTGTCATTGGCGGTGACAGAATCAGGAATCACTGATGATGGTGTTGCACCGGCCAAAGCGGTGTCCAGGAGATCCCAGTGACTGTCAACCAGCACGGTTTCACCATCAACCTTTATGTAAGCGTCATAGTCGTCGCTTTTCTGGGTGCCCATCGAAACGCAGAAACAGTTTTCAAAGGAATTTTCGCAGCCGATTAAAATAAATTTGGTCTGATCCCGCAGCCTTTTGTAATAGCTATCGACAGCGCCGTTTTCCAGATAAATGGTATCCATTCGTTTAAGACCGTGCAGATCACAGCTACGTAAAAACACAATCGCCCCTTTTTGGGGCACATCAGACTCCTTTATTTCATTTTCAGTAAAATAAAAAAGTGTTTCAGAGATGGGGAGTAAGACCTCTTTAAAAGAGTAGTCTGATTTTTCGGCAAATTCGATTTCAGATAGATCTGCGATTTCGCCGTAACGAATGGTGTCGATATCGGTAAAGGTGCCATCGCCGACAAACCGCTTGGGGGCATAAATAATGAAGTCTTTTGAAAGGTCAGAAAAAATAGCATTGATTTTCTCTGGCGTAGTTTGGTAACCCATAAACAAGTCCTCCTTCAAGTTTTTTGGTAATCATTGCGGTAAAGAGTGAAGTCTGCCAAAGGCCCTTTTCAGGGGAGTTTTGACAGACTTTTAATTTGGTTGATGATGTTAACAATTGATCGGTACGGTAGTATAAAGAAAACCCGATGGTACCGACCACACTTTTTCAATAGCGAGTTGGTTTTAACCCAGTAATTTTGCCATATCAGCTTCTGGGGTGGTGATTGGTCCGATGTTGTAGTTTTCAACCAGCACGTTTAAAACGTTGGGTGAAATAAAAGCGGGTAGTGATGGTCCTAATAAGATGTTCTTGATGCCGAGGTGTAACAGGGTCAGTAAGATACAAACCGCTTTTTGTTCGTACCAGGATAAGACCATGCTTAGCGGTAATTCGTTAACATCGCAATCAAAAGCGCCAGCCAGAGCCACAGCCACCTGAATGGCCGAGTAAGCATCATTGCATTGGCCCATATCCATCAGTCGTGGCAAGCCGCCGATGGTGCCCAGATCAAGATCGTTGAAGCGGTATTTACCACAGGCCAGGGTTAAGACAATCGTATCAGCCGGTGTTTTTTCAACAAATTCGGTGTAGTAGTTACGTCCGGTTTTAGCCCCGTCACAGCCTCCAACCAGGAAGAAGTGTTTGATATCGCCAGCTTTAACAGCCGCGATAACCTTGTCAGCAACGCCTAAAACAGTGCCATGACCAAATCCGGTTAATAGTGTTTTACCGCCATTGATGCCGGTCATTTCCTTATCTTCCGGGTATCCGCCCAGTTCCAGCGCTTTTTTTATCACTGGGGCAAAATCTTTTTCTTTGCCAACATGGATCATGTCGGGGTATTGAACCACATCGGTGGTGAAAATACGGTCAGAATAGCTTTCTTTCACTGGCATAATACAGTTGGTGGTGAAAAGAACCGGGGCTGGTACAGCAGCGAATTCTTTTTGCTGGTTTTGCCAGGCTGTCCCAAAGTTTCCTTTTAAGTGGGTATGTTTTTTGAGTCCTGGATAAGCATGGGCTGGCAGCATTTCACCGTGAGTATAAATATTGATGCCCTTGCCTTCGGTTTGTTCCAGCAATAATTTTAAATCATGTAAATCATGACCCGTGATGATAATAAAAGGTCCTTTTTCAATGGTTAATGGCACTTCTGTTGGTACCGGGGTGCCATAGGTTTCGGTATTAGCTTTATCCAGCAATGCCATGCATTTTAAATTAATTTCGCCGGTTTTGAGTACTAGTGGCAGTAACACGTCCATGCCCAGATCAGAGCCGACAGCAGCGAGTGCTTCATAGAAGAAGGCATCGACTTCAGGGTCGTTGTAACCCAGGATTGCGGCATGATGAGCATAGGCAGCCACTCCTTTAACACCTAAAAGGATCAGCGTTTTCAGGGATCGAATATCTTCATTATCATCCCAGAGTTTTGCCATATCATAATCTTCGGCGGTTGGATCCAGATCAGCTTTCATTTTGTCAACACAGTCTACCATTACTTTAAGACTCTCATCATCAAAACTGACATTGGTAACAGTAGTGAATAATGCTTTTTTGATACAGGCGTCGGTGGCCGGGGTAGCCGCTGTTTTTTTTACGGCTTTAGACAGCCCAATACAGGCACCGACTAATTTATCCTGGAGACCGGCAACTGGCGCTGTTTTACCACAGACTCCCTTGACCTCACATCCGGTTCCTTTGGCAGTCTGTTCACATTGAAAACAAAACATGTCTTTCATTTTTTACCTCTCTCGTAACTATTTTATTTGTTAACCCGTATCAACGGGGAATAACCTTTGTAAAATCACTTCTCTTATAAATTACCCATAGATAGTGAAAAATAACGATTTAATCGTATTTATTTATTTAAACATCCGTTTAACTAAATATTTATCCAAACTATTGCGTTTTTTTAAACTGACGATAACATAATGATACTACATGTTTTTCTGTTTGACGGTTGCAAATGCAACATAGAATAAAAATATTTCTTCTTTTTATTGATATCTCCTGTATAGAAATATTCTCTTGAAATAGAAATCCTATCTTTTATTCTGAAAGTCATTGTGATATGATTTGTTTAACTAAGTGCAATCATTAGAAATGAGGAACACCATGAGCCTGAAAATGAGTAAGTTGCTGGATATTGAAAAATACTTGTTGCTGGAACTGGTTTATTTTCATTTGCCATCCCAGTATAAAAATCAGATTACCCGGGAAACCCCGATAAAATTGGATGAATATATCGATCTGATAGAGCAGTGTGGCTGTTCGACGTATCCTGGTTTTATTAGTCGCTCTCGGCATGGGAGCCAATACAAAAGAAGAAGGCAGGCTCATTTTAAGCGAATTTACGCATCCAGCGATAACCTGGACGATGTTATTATTACTGGTTATCGTAATGATAATTATGGTTGCTACGGTAATTCCGACGATAAGATTAAATCCAGCTTTGTTGGCATTGCCATGGAAGACTGCGAAAATAACGGGGCGGTGGTTTTTAGCGGTTGTGAACAGATGGATCTCAGCAGTATTGTTCTGGACTGGGGCGGATGTCTGATTGCTTCGTTGGGCGTGGTCACCGCTCATCATCATAAAGCGATCGATTTTTTCGACTACTATATGACCGGGATTCTGGGGGAACGTAATCTTTTCGGACATTCTAAAGGTGGTAATCTGGCCACCTACGTTTATATCAATCGGCTTGACGAAAACACTAATGCTTATTGCGTTAATGCCCAGCCCTATTGTTGGTACACCATGAGTGACAGTCAGAAGGCGGCCTTAAAAACAGATCGATTTGAGTATATTGTTCATGCCAATGACCCCACTAGAAAGGCCAGCTATGTGTCTTATATCAGCCGTACGGCTCCTCTGAACCGCTATGCAAACCGACATTTTATTGATATTCATGGCTTTGCTGAGGTTAGTTTTGACGAATTTGGAAATCTGGAAGGTACCCGGGTTATCCGGGAAACCAATAGCCGACTGAAAACCCGATTTTTTAACGACTATGCCACTGAAAAGCGTTTGACCCACGATGAATGTTTGGCCCAGTTCCAGGAAAACATTGACAAGATCATCTCACTGCCCCGGCTATTAAGCACTACCCTGGACGAA
This sequence comes from Acetobacterium sp. K1/6, assembly GCF_034438075.1. NCBI lineage: Bacteria > Bacillati > Bacillota > Clostridia > Eubacteriales > Eubacteriaceae > Acetobacterium > Acetobacterium sp. K1/6. Next base: position 256,645 of record NZ_JAXQGA010000002.1, read on the forward strand.
ATCCTATTGGTAACCGAGGCTCAAGCGGCAATTATCTGGCTTCGAGATGAAGATACCCGGGGGTCATTTATTTATCCATTAATTATTAAAGGCCCCCGGGCAGAAGATCTTTATCAACTGAAACTGCGCCCGGGACAGGGGATTGCAGCCCAATCAGTCTTTGCTGGATTGCCACTATATATCAAAGATTTCCGTCACTACCGGCTACAGGTTGGTAGTCTGAAGCGAGCTATGGGTTTGACCATTACCTCTGAAATTGCGGTGCCGTTGGGAATTGATGAATCGGAGGTTTTTGGCGCCTTGGAGCTGGTTAACAAACAAAATGGTTTTTTTTCAGTGGAAGATTTTGCTCTGGTCAATGAAATGACCCTGGTAATGTTGGATGTCTTTAAAAAATCCGGTAAATCTCTGGATAATTATCGTGATTTTTCTTTGTTACAGATCCGAAAAGGTGGAAAGCCGATCTTTGCGGTGGAAAAGAACGGTTATCAGGAAGAAAACTTTATTACCCAAGAAGAGAAGAGCTTTTTTTTAAAAAAAATCATGGGTCAGTCTTTAGAATCCGATGAGCGGTTGATTTTTAACCGGGTCACATTTACCAGGAACAAGCAGGATCAGTTAAAACGATTGCGAAAGCAGGAATATGTGATGATCTTTGAAAATTCGCATTTGCGGGTTAGCAAAACCCGGGTCAAGACAGTGTTGGTTGCGCTGCTTTTACATCTCCGGGAGAATCGGATCAACCTAAATGCACTGGCAAGCATGATTGGTCTTGAGGACAAGATGAATACTTCTATTAAAGATCTTAGTGGCGCTGAATACATCCGCCTGGAATATGGCATGGCACGAATCCGGCGACCCCAATTGATTATTGTCAACACCCCGCCTCGGGGTGTTAGTACCGCCGCCTTTTTGGCTTTGTGCAGTCGACTTAAGAAAGACTGCGAGAAGAAAGTGGCCACTGTGATTGTACTTACGGACAAATGATGAGAAAGAGAGGTTAGTGATGATAAATCTAAAAATTCCCGGCTATGAGACCATCACAGTTGAGCATGTGACCTTTGATTATAACGGTACCCTGGCAGTCGATGGCTTTCTGGTGAAGGGGCTTAAAGAAAGACTGGTGGCTCTTACAAAGCTGGGGGTGGACGTGTATATTCTTACCGCTGATACCTTTGGTCTGGTGCGAAAGCAATGCGGAGATCTGCCGGTGACCATTGAGATTTTTTCAAAAGATAATATTTCAAAAAAGAAAAAAGCCTTCGTTGAGTCGATCGGTGGAGCGACTAATGTTGCCATCGGAAACGGCAACAATGACCGGGAAATGTTTTTAGAAAGCCGGCTTTCCATCGCTGTGATCGGAACTGAAGGCTGTTTTGCAAAGTCACTGCTGGCAGCGGATATTGTCGTGAACAGTCCGCTGGATGCTCTGGATTTATTATTAAACTCAGACCGGATGGTCGCTACTCTAAGGACGTAGACGATCGATAATGATCAGTGCTTTTAAGCAAGTGATAATGTTACTGCTTAAAAAAATGTTGACGGTTTCATTCCCCTTGTGCTATGATCTAGTCAATGAGGAGATAAAATGAGTTGGATTGATTTTACAGAATTCCAGGTTATTCCTTCGATTCGCAGGCTGGGTGATTTAGAAATTGCGCTTAATAGTGATGTTCAGGTCGTTTTACTCACTGAAGCCCACATTGCCAATCTGCAGGAGCTGGTTAAACTGGTACATGCAAAAGATAAGAAGGCGCTGATCAATCTGGAGTTGCTGGGTGGTTTTGGAAAAGATCACGTGGGAATGAAGCTATTAAAAAACTATTACCATGTGGATGGGGTCATGTCAACCGACAGCGGTAAGCTGGGGATGGCAAAACAATGTGGTCTCGTTACTTTTCAGCGATTTTTTCTTCATGATTCGCGATCTTTTGAGACCGCGCTTAAAATTATTGAATGTTCACGGGTTGACGGAGCTGAGCTGCTACCGGCGATCATGGCTCTGGATTGTTATCAAACACTGATTGCGGCGGCAAAAATTCCCTTATTAGCAGGCGGATTTGTCCGGGACCGGGAAATGATGGGAAAGATTAAAGCATGTGGTTTTAAGGGTTTGACGGTCAGCGACAAGTCGCTGTGGTAACGTGATTTTTGATATAGGATATTAAAACAAAATAGAATGTGCCGGATGGTAATTGTGTGAGTCCTGCTTAATAAATGTGATAAATTATATCACATTTATTAAGCAGGACTTTTTTTCGTGAGAAAAGGGGGTATTGAGGAAGGGAAACAAAACGAAATTTATCATACTGTAGGGGCAATAGCAGTTGCCCGCAAAGGTTAAACAATCAAATCGTTCTAAATTTAAAAATATAATTGGAGGCTACAAAATGGGAAAATATTTACTGGGTCTTGACAATGGCGGCACCATGATTAAAGCGGCACTTTACGATTTAAAAGGAAACGAGGTGGCAATTTCTAGCTCCAAAACAGCCATGTACCAGCCGGAACCGGGCTTCACCGAACGTGACGTCGAAGAAATGTGGCAGGCCAATGTCAAAGCGATTAAAGGGGTGATCGCCAAAGCCGGTATCAATGGCAGTGAGATCATCGGGCTCTCCGCCACTGGTCATGGGAACGGCCTCTATCTGGTTCGGGCTGATGGTAGCCAGACTACCAATGGCATGATCTCCACCGATGTCCGGGGCCGGGAATACGTTATTAAATGGCAGAAAGACGGCACCCATGATAAGATCTTGCCTAAAACCATGCAGAGTGTTTTTGCGGGACAGCCCACTACTCTGCTAAGATGGTTTATGGATCATAAACCCGAGGTACTGGAAGAAACCCGTTGGATTTTTATGTGCAAGGACTATATCCGTTTCCGGTTAACCGGAGAAGCTTATGGGGAAATTGCTGATATGTCCGGTTCCAGTCTGATGAATGTCCGGGATGTGAAATATGACCGGGATCTGCTCAAAGACATGGGGCTTGAAAGCATTTATGATAAATTGCCGCCACTGCGTTATTCAGGGGAAGTCTGCGGCGCGATCACCAAGGAAGTGGCCGAACTGACCGGACTGTCTGAAGGAACCCCAGTGGCCGGGGGCTGTATGGATATTCACGCCTCAGCAATGGCAGTGGGAATCACCGATGAGGATAAAATGTGCGTGGTGGCCGGGACCTGGAGCATCAATGAATATATCAGTAAAAAACCGGTAGTGGACAAGGACTTGTTTATGACCTCCATTTATCCGATCCCCGGTTATTGGATGATCTTGGAAGGCAGCCCGACCTCGGCCAGTAATCTGGAATGGTTTTTAACTGAAATCCTTCGGGATATTGATCTCAAAGAGCAGGATGTCTATGAGTATTCCAACCATTGTGTCAACTGTGTGGCCGATGAAGATTGTGGCGTGGTCTTCCTACCCTTTTTATACGCCAGCAATGTCAACATCAATGCCAAGGCCTGTTTTGTCGGATTGTCCAGCTATCACAACCGGGATAATATGCTAAGAGCCGTTTACGAAGGGATTGTCTTTAGTCATAAGTATCATATTGAAAAGTTGCTTAAATATCGTAGTGCCCCAAAGAGTATCCGCATAGCCGGTGGGGTGGCTAAATCCCGGGTTTGGGTGCAGATGTTTGCAGATATTCTTAAGGTGCCTATTGAAGTCACTGAATGTACCGAACTGGGGGCACTGGGAGCAGCGATTTGTGCCGGGGTTGCCACTGGCGCCTATGAAAGTTTCAAGGCGGCTTCGGATGTGATGGTGGAAATTGCCTTTACTGCGGTTCCCGACCCCACTAAACAGGCCCTTTATGAAAAGAAGTACAACCGCTATCTGAAGGTTATCAATGCGCTGGATGGGATCTGGGACGAGTATTAAAGAAGGCCATTCAGCAATTACCAAGGAACGTTATGCATCGCTTCGTAGGGGCGAGGGTCTGACCCCTAGGTCATTATCAATCGCCCGGAAACGTTGATCTCAAGATAAACGCTTGCAGGCGGGTACTACCCGCCCCTACGAACCCATAATGGACAAATATGTAAAAAAACGGGAGACTAAGAAATGGATTTAAAATTAAAAGGAAAAAACGCCATCATCACCGGGGGTTCCCGGGGAGTGGGACGGGCGATTGCTCTGGGGCTAGCAGCAGAAGGCGTTAATGTGGTGGTAACAGCCCGAAAAAAATCGAAAGAACTATTGGAAGTGGTAGAAGAAGCTAAATCCATGGGGGTAAACGCCTATCCTTTGGGGGTAAGCATGAATAATGCCGATGATGTGGGGAAAATGATGAAGGCGGCCGAAGCGCTGCTGGGAGATCTGGATATACTGATCAATAACGCTGGGATCTGGTTAACCGGATGGATTCAGGATATCCCCTTATCGGACTGGGAAGAGACCATGGATGTGAACTTGACAGCGCCTTTTCTCACCTCTCAATATTTTGCCAAAATCAATCTAAAAAAGAAGCGACCCGGGCGGATTATTAATATTAATTCTCAGGCGGCCTTTAACGGCTCTACCACTGGCCATGCCCACTACGCTGCCAGCAAGGCGGGGATGGTAGCATTGACCATTTCCATGGCCCGGGAGCTGTCGTCTAAAGGGATTACGGTTAACGGCATTGCCCTGGGGATAGTTAACACCGATATGATTAGGGACAACTTAGAAGCCAACCCCGGTTATTACGAAAGCCGGATCCCCATTGGTCGCGTGGCTCAGCCGGAAGATGTGGCCAACATCGCAGTCTTTATGGTCTCGGAACCGGCATCTTATCTCACTGGCACAACCATCGATGCGACCGGAGGAATGCTAATGCGGTAGGGTATTTAAACGGAACATGGGTTGCAAGACGGACGACTGCGGGCGGTAGTACCTGCCCCTACGAAGCAGAATAAACAACGGCGTAAAAAACACACACCATTTACGAAAGGAAAAGAGAATGAATCATTATGACATCATCATCATTGGGGGCGGTATCACTGGTACGGCCATTGCCCATGAATGTTCAAAATATAAACTGACAGCCGCCCTGTTAGAGCGGGGCACCGATATCGGTATTGGTGCTACCAAAGGAAATGGCGGGGTCGTTCACCCCGGCTACGATCCCACTCCAGGCAGTCTGAAAGCAAAGATCAATGTCCGGGGAGCCAATCTTTATCCCAAACTGGCCAGGGACTTAAATTTTGGTATTATCAATCCGGGTATGTTCGTGATCGGGTTTACCGATGCCGATGAAGCGGCATTAAAACACAAGCTGGAGTTCGGTATCAAAAACGGGGTGCGGGATCTGGCCATTATCAATGCCGACCAAATGCGAAGCCGTGAGCCCCACCTGGCTGCCAATGCCAGGTATGCTCTTTATGCTCCTACAGCCACCGTGGTGGACCCCTTTGAGGTGGCGATCGCCTTTGCTGAAAATGCTAAAGCCAACGGTGTGGCGATTTTGACGAGTCAGCCAGTAACCGCGATACAAAAAAAAGAGGACGGCAGTTTTCTGATTAACACTCCCGATCAACAATTGTCCTGCTCCTATATCGTCAACGCAGCTGGCAACCATGCTGATGATGTGGCCAGGTTGGCAGGGATTTCTGAATACCAGATGAAGCCGCGGCATGGGGATCTGCTGGTGTTGGACAAGGATATGGTCAATAAGCCCAAAACGGTGATGTTCCCCTGTCCCGGACCGGATACCAAGGGGATTGCCTGTATTCCCACGGTTCATGGCAATACCATTGTTGGTTCTACCGCGACCATGATGGATGACAAGGAGGCACTCAACAACTATGCCCCCGGAATTCAGGCTTTGATTGATGGAGTGCATAAGATTTTACCGGAACTCGACGCCGGTAAAATTATCCGCACCTTTGCTGGGCTGCGGCCAGTGGTGCTGAACAACAATAATGATTTTTTCATTGCCGAGTCGCTAACTGTCAAAGGTTTTATTCATGCCGCTGGAATTCAGTCCCCGGGGGTAGCCTCAGCACCGGCGATTGCCGAAACGGTCCGTGATCTGTTGGATGATGCCGGACTTGAAATGAAACTAAAACCGGATTATAATCCTTTTCGGGAGAAAAAACCTGTCTTTGGCACACTGTCCATTGACGAACAGGATTTCCTGATCCAAAAGAATCCTGCCTATGGACGGATTGTCTGTCGTTGTGAAACGGTCACCGAAGGTGAAATCGTCGATGCCATCCACGGGATCATTCCGGCCCGCACCTTGGATGCGATTAAACGCCGGACTCGGGCCGGGATGGGGAGATGCCAAAGCGGCTTCTGTCAGTATAAGGTCATTTCTATTCTGAGCCGGGAGTTGGGGCTGCCAGTTTCTGACATCTGTCTGGAAGATCGGGGCTCACAACAGCTCTGTGGATCGGTTAAGGGAGGTGTGAAATGAAACAGTTAAATTATGATGTCGTCATCATTGGTGGTGGTCCGGCTGGTATGGCGGCGGCCCTGAAAGCCAAAGAAAAGGGTGCCACCGTTGCCATTATCGAACGTAACGACGAACTGGGAGGCATTCTTAATCAGTGTATTCACAGTGGTTTTGGGCTCAGCTATTTTAAGCAGGAGCTCACCGGCCCGGAATACGCCGAGCTGTTTATTAATCAGGTGGCAACTACCGGTATTGATGTATATTTAAAAACCATGGTCATTGATTTATCCCAGGATCGTCAGGTTAAAGCGATGAATGAAGATGGCATGCTGCTTCTCTGTGCCGGGGCCATTGTGCTGGCCATGGGGTGTCGGGAACGGACCCGGGGTGCGATTAAAATTCCTGGTTCAAGACCGGCTGGAGTCCTCACCGCCGGACTGGCGCAGCGGTATGTAAACATCGAAAACCGTAAACCCGGGGAACGAGTTGTCATTTTGGGTTCCGGTGATATCGGTCTGATCATGGCGAGACGGTTGACCCTTGAAGGTATGCAGGTTCTGGGGGTGTATGAGCTGATGCCATATGCTAACGGACTATACCGAAACATTAAAAACTGTCTGGATGATTTTGATATCCCCCTCCATTTGTCAACCACGGTAACTAATATTATCGGCCATCCTCATCTGGAAGCTATTGAGGTGGCTAAGGTTGACGAAAACTTTAAGGTGATTGAAGAAACCCGAGAAGTAGTCCCCTGTGATACTCTGCTGCTATCCATTGGTCTGATTCCCGAAAATGAGCTATCCCAAAAATCCGGAGTCAGTCTAAATCCCCGGACTAACGGTCCGTTGGTTAACGAAGAGCTGGAAACTGACCAGCCAGGAATCTTTGCCTGCGGAAATGTCCTTCACGTTCACGATCTGGTGGATAACGTCACCCTGGAAGCCGAAGCTGCCGGAGCTGCTGCCGCTGTCTATGCTTTGCAGCAAAAGGTAGAGGCAATGGCTGGTGAAAACAGATCGGCCAAAAATAAATCAACTATTCCGCTGGGACCCGGAGAAAATGTCGGCTATACCGTGCCAGCTAAACTGACCAGCCCGACTAAAAAAGCGGCACGAATTTTATTCCGGGTGCGAAAACCGCTAGAAAATGCCGAAGTTATCATTCAATCCGGTAAAAAAATTATATATCAAGGTAAACCCAGAGCCTTTAAGCCCAGTGTGATGGAAGAGGTACAGCTAAACCCAGACGAAATAAATGGATTAAAGGCTATGAGCGATCAAAATAGTGTAGCGCTACCGATAATCGTATCGGTCCGGGAGGTGAAACAATGAGTCGTTATAAAAGTGAAATTAAAAGTGAAATTAAAAGTGAAGAAGAAATAAAAGTTTGCTGCACCACCTGTCCCAAGGAATGCGTTATTACGGTTCATCTAAAAAAGGGCGTTATGGACAGAGTGGAGGGAGAAGGCTGTAAGCGGGGTAAAAAGTTTGCGCAAAAGGAGATTACCACGCCAGAAAGAACATTAACCAGTACAGTTATGGTGAAATGTGGTGACAAAGCCTGCCTATTACCAGTAAAAACGGCCGGCCCCATCCCCAAAAAAGCCATGGCTCTAGCCATGGACGCGATCCGCAAAACGAAGCTCACCGGCTCCTGCCAGATGGGGGATGTAGTCATTGCGGATATCTGCGGCACCGGGGTAGATGTGGTGGCTTGTCGAAGTATTAAGGAGGAAAATCATGCGTGTTAATCTCAGTAAAATTTTAGCGGATGCCAATCACAAAGGATGCGGCATCGGGGCGTTTAATACACCCAATCTGGAAAGTGTTCAGGCGGTGATCGCTGCGGCAGAGACCCTGAACCAGCCGGTGATCATCATGCATGCCCAGATTCATGAAAGCCTTGTTCCCCTGGAAATGATCGGTCCGGTAATGATCCGGTTCGCCGATCAGGCCAAGGTAAACGTCTGCGTTCATCTGGATCATGGCGAAGATCTGGGTTACCTGCTTCACGCCATGAAAATGGGTTTTACCTCAGTGATGTATGATGGCTCGAGGTTGCCCTATGAGGAAAATCTGGCCAACACCCGGGAAATTGTCCGGGTGGCCCATTATCTGGGGGTATCGGTGGAAGCTGAGCTGGGCCGGGTGCTACGACCAGAAGGCGGGGGCGTTCCAGATCCCGAGGAAGAAGCCCTGACCCCGGAAGCATGCTACACCGATCCAGCGATGGCTAACGCCTTTGTGGCGGCCACTGGGGTGGATGCACTGGCGATTGCCTTTGGCACTGCCCATGGCGTTTATGAAGCCGAACCCTGTCTGGATTTTGATCGGATCGCAGCGATTCACGAATTGGTGGAGGTACCATTGGTGATGCATGGTGGTTCCGGGGTATGTGCGGCTGACTTCCGCAAAGCCATCGTATCCGGGATTTCAAAAATCAATTACTTTACATATATGTCCCTGGCTGGAGGTCAAGCGGTTAAAGCCTATTCTGATCAAAACCCCGGTCGGGACCTGCGCTTTGATGAAATTGCCGAGATTGCCCGGGTTGCCATGCAGGCTGATGTGGAACGGGCGATGAAGATGTTCCGGGGTTAAGTGAGTGTTTGTCATTTTGTCTTGGGATTGATAAAAGTTAAGGGACGGGCTAACGTAAAAAAATCCTTTTGATGTATATCGTCACCGTTGAAAAAACTGTGACGATTATCAAAAGGATCCTTAATATAATGTGAATATTTTTGTGACTATCGGCTAAAACTGGATGTACACACAGATTAAATCAGTTGTTATTTTTTGCCATCTGAATCGGCCATGAAATTATGCATATTTCCAGCATTATTTTTTGCCAGTTCTTCAGCTTCGCTATAAATACCATCTTCGTTTTCTTCAACCACTTTTTCTTTTTCCGCTAATTCGCTAGCTTGTGTATAAATACCTTCGGTTTGATCGGATTCTACTGGGGAATGTTTTATTTGCTTGTCAACTTTTGGGTTGTGACCGTCTGGATCAGCCATGAATGTGTGAACATCTTCGCGATTCGCCTTTGCTGCTTCCTCAGCTTCCCCATAAATAGGATCTACACCACTTTTGATATTTTTATCTTTTGCACCAAGTTCCTCGGCATTGCCGTAAACGCCTTTTTTTTCGTTATCCATGTTTCTACCTCCTGAAAATTGTTTTTCTTATATTATAATACCCTAAAAAAAACAACTCAAACATGATCTTAAAATAAGAATAAAAGGGAAGTCTGAAATAAGTACTTCTGATTTTTCATGTGGCGGGTTTTAATGAAATAAAAGTGTGATTGCAGTTTACATAACCCAATTGATGATGTTTACAGGTTTTAGATTTTCTTAAACGAAACTGAAAATATCTGATCCTTAAAGTGCCGAATGGGGTCTGACACCCGATTGACACAGAAACGTAATATTATCATCTCAGGAAAACAAAAGACGCAGCGACGCAACTAACCGTTTCGCCGACGCCAAAAAAACATAAGGAGATGTGTAAAATGAAACGTTTATCAAAATTATTAACTGTTCTTCTACTGGCTTTCACCTTGGTGGGTTCCATGGGAGTTGTGATGGCGGAAGGCAATGACTTCGGGTCGGCGGGAGCGCTGGCTGACGACAACTTGACGCTGGAGGAAATGCTGACCTACGCAATTCAGGATGAATATGCTGCCGAAGCAGAGTACGCTAAAATCATTGAAACCTACGGATCGGTTCGACCATACACTAACATTGTCAAGGCAGAAGCCAAACATATTGCAGCACTGACACCGCTTTTTGAAGCCAACTGCTTAGAGGTTCCAGTTAACGACGCAGCCAGTCACCTGGTCTTGCCTGCATCCTTGAAAGAAAGCTACGCCATTGGTGTCCAGGCTGAGATTTTGAATATTGACATGTACAACCGCTTTCTAACGCAAGAACTACCAGACACTGTTCGTAACGTGTTTGAATCACTGAAAAAAGCATCCGAAAGCCATCTGGCAGCATTCCAGCGAAAAGCTAACTAGTCAGCTAGAATCGTTAGGCAGATTTTAAAACTGAATAAACCAAAAAAGAGAAATGACCGCTGGTCTTTCTCTTTTTTTCGATCTATAGAATTATTTTTTCCTATTGCAGAATCGTATTGCGGCCGGATCTTTTGGCCTGGTAAAGCAGGCGGTCGGCAGTCTCGATCAATTCACTGATGCTGGTATGGTCCCATTGGACAATTTCGCTACTAATCGTCAGATCGATGGTGTCGTGATAAAATCGGCGATTACGCGAAAGAAGAGGTTATAATTAAACAGAAATTCGGGCAAACCGTTCCATGCTGGCTGACATATTCTGACATTTTTTTTTGTAGGGGGAGTGTTTATGTTTAAACTCCGAGGCCAGTATCAGGGTATCCAGTTCTTCCACGCAGGCGATTGAGCCATCGTGGTATTTTAGCGACTGGAATAAATTATTACTGACCAGGCAGTCAGATAGAGCCCGGTGAGCATTGGTATTCTGGATGGCGCATTTTTCACACAGAGAAGTTAGTTGATGATTGAGAACCGATCTTTGCCGTTCTCTGAATAGATCAATAATATCGATAAAATCGTTGGTCAGATCATGACCGATCGTTATTTTACAGTGATCGTACAAAAAATTTACATCAGAATTAACCTTATGGCCAATTAATATATTGTCGTCGATAAAGGAAACGAAAGCGTCTAATACCTCAGCAATGGGGTTGGCATCGGTGAGCATATTATTGGTGATACCAGTCAGATTAGTAATATAAGAACTGATGGGGTTCTTTGGTTTGATTAGCATTTGAAAGACGGATGTGATTTTATCGTTGCGGACTTTAACAGCGCCGATTTCAATTATTTCACAGTTTTTGGGACTGAATCCGGTCGTCTCAATATCAATGATGACGTAATGATCCGGAAATTCAATCAGACTATTGCCTTTTTTTTCTCGAAGTATTCCATATTTATTCATTGGTTATTCTCCTAACAAGTTACTCTCTTTTTGCAGTTGGTCGTTTTTAATTGGTACTGCGTTATATTTATAACCAATTTGGAAGTGATTATTCATCTTAAATCATTGAAAAGATAAAAAAACTCAATTCTGCAGATACAGAACTAAGTTTTCTAGTTTTACTTTAACAAGTACTTATTTAACTTCTTTCAGGTAGTTTGCCACCCGCTCTTCGGCGTTGGCCCGGATATTGAAATAGTAGAAAGGAAAATCAAAGGTATGGAAAACGCCCCGGCCAAAGGTACCACCACCGGGTGCATATTGATCGACACTAACGGTGCTGCAGATCAGGACATTTTTGGTATTATCGACCTTGGCATCGGCAAAATTCATGACCTTTAAGGGGGTGCCATCGGCATTTTTGACCACAGACCCATCCGCATTTAATTGGAGGGAACCAAGATTGTCAGAGGCTGGTGCGACCGTTTCTTCGGTGGTCCAGCTAATTGGGTTGATAACATGGGCGGTGGGCAGAACCACACCATCAGAGCCTTCAATGGTAGGGGCCTGGGTATTGTAGGAAACAATGACCCCAGTGTCACCAGAGCCAGAGGCAAATTTGAGGTCAGGATTTTCAGCCAGGTAGTCATCGGTAATGGAATAGCCAAGGACATAGGCAGCTACCATCCGTTTGTAAACGTCCGGGTGTTCTTTCATGTAATCCTGTAATATATAGATCATTACGTTGGAGCCCTGGGAATGACTGGCCAGAATAAAGGGTCGGCCATTGTTGTAATGCTCGATATAGTATTCAAAGGCGGCAGTGGCATCAGTCAGCGGCACGCCTTTAACGATGTCCTGTTGTTCCTCAACATCCATCGCCAGGGTGGAGCCGGCGTCATCCTGACGGTAGTAGGGAGCAAAGATATTAGCTGAGGTTTCAAAGGCAGTGGCTTGTCGGTCATAGGCCAGTTTGGACTGTTGCAGCATGACTGGATTGTCGATTTCACAGATAATCGGGTCATCGGCGTTTACCTTGGCCCAGGCAGAGGGGTACAGGTAGAACACGTCCACCTCTTTGGTTATTTCAGCCGGAACATTGAGCCAGTGTGCGCTCTGACTGTAATCCGTGGGGACGATGGCCTCCGAGGTTTCAATCTGGGCACCATCTTTTTTTGCGGTAGTACATCCGGCAACCACCAGACAACAGATGACAAACGCCAGGGAGACTGATAGAATGATTTTTCTTTTCATGTTGTTCTCCTTTATTTTGATTTAAATATAATTTAACGTTTTCATTATAAGGGGAAATGGGTGAAAAGTATAGTGGCATAGTTGTAAAAGTACGGAAAATACTTTGGGATAAAAATTAAATGAGGTAGATATATAACAAAAGTCGTTGAAAAGAGGATATCGTAAATGATAGAATACAATCTTAACGACAACTAAACTGGAGGATGGTAATGTTTCAATTGGATATTCGATTACTGATCGTAACGATACTCTTTTTTTCGATTATTTTTGTGGATTTTTTAAGAAATAAAAAATTACCGCTTTTATCAAATAAATGTTTTGCGCTGATGCTTTATTTTACGGCGGTAAATCTTGTTTTTAATGTGCTTAAACTTTATACCACGGTCAACGTTGATGCGTTTATACCGCTGGTAGACCGGATGTTTAGCCAGCTTTTTTACGGCAGTATGATCATGATTGTGGTGTTTCTTTTCTGGTATGTTGAAATTTTAGGGAATAATCAGAAACGGATGAAGTGGAAAAAGGTTCTGAGGCGTATGCTGCCCCTGGCTTTCCCGATGGTGATGATACTCTTTGGGGATTTGAATTACGAACTCCGCAATCAGCAATTATATGCCGATGGATCAATGGTTGTCGGATTCACATTAAGCCTGCTTTTCTATTGTGGATGGATTTTTGTGGATACGGTTCGTTATAAAAAGACGATCCAAAAAGAAAATCGGTTGGCTATCCAACTGGGGGTTCTGATGCTGGTTGCCGGAGGCGGAATTCAACTCTTTAATTTTGGCCTGCTTTTTTCGGAAGTAGCGGTCACCCTGATGATTTTGTTTATCTATCTGGCCTTTGAAAATCCCAAAGAATACATCGATGAGGAAACAGGCTCCTTTAACAAACGGGCCTTTCATCTGGTGCTAAATGAAAAAAAAGAAGCTGAGAAGCCATTGATTCTGGTGAGCGTGGTGGTGGATGATTTAAGAAGAATTCAAACCATGGTGGGGCATGAGAATACCAATCACATCCTCAAGATAATCGGGATGATGATGAAGGACAGCTTCCAATTCTGTCCCGGTTGTGACCGAAAAAGGATTAAAAAAATAAAACATAATGCCGATTTCAGCCTTTATCACTCTCGTAGCAATGTGATGACGTTTTTAACCGAAGTCACTCTTGACGATATTAATGAACAGTTGGAATTGTTGGCCCGGCAGATAAAAAAGCCGATCCAGTTTTCAAAGCACACCATTGTTATTAAAGCCCATATTGATGTGATTTTTACAGATAATTACAAAAATCAGGAAACCTGCGATGAGGTCTACGACATGATGAATTATATGGCCTCACATAATAATGCCACAGCGGAAAAAATCATTCATCTTTTAAATGAAGCGGTCATCAGTAGTAAAATACGCTATTCAACCATTGAAAATATCCTCATTGACGCCATCGAGCATGACGGGTTTGTAATGGTGTACCAGCCAATATACCATGCCAAAAATAAGCAGTTTCTTTCGGCCGAAGCGCTGGTTCGCTTAACCGACACCACCTCGGTTGGTTTTATCTCCCCGGAAGAGTTTATTCCCATCGCCGAAAAAAAAGGCATGATCATGGAACTGGGGGAGATTGTCTTTGATAAAGTCTGTGCCTTTGCCCGGGAAGAGGCACTTAAGGATCGGGGCATCGAGTACATTGAAGTAAATCTTTCTGGTATTCAATGTGTCCACCCGGATCTCCCCAGTCAGTTACAGGGTATTATGAAAAAATATGATATAACACCGGGTTTTATTAACCTGGAAATAACCGAAACCGCCTTTGTGGAATCGGGTGAAATGCTCCGGGAGAACATGCTTAAGCTGAGGCAGATGGGATGCAGCTTTTCGATGGATGATTTTGGCACCGGGTATTCCAATTTGTCACGGATGGCTGAAGTGGTGTACGACCTGGTAAAATTGGACAAGAGTCTGATCTGGCCCTGTTTTGACCAGGAGAACAGTGGGAAAAACAGTAAGGCCACTGCTATTCTGGAAAATATCATCAAGCTTCTGTTGCAACTAAATGTTAAAATCGTCGCTGAAGGGGTGGAGACCAAAGAGATGGCGACCTACCTGAACAACCTCGGGGTCACCCATTTACAGGGGTATTATTATTCCAAACCGATCAGCGAGGCGGCGTATTTAGATTTTTTAGCTATAGACCGAAGTAGTTATAAAATTGTAACTGATGATGAGAAAACCAAAACGTCACAAGTGAATAGTCTGTAAGACTACAGTTTATTTTCAGAAGAGGAGAAAGAAATGGATATCCGAAAGATTGAATATTTTCTCTGTGTAGTTGATGAAGCCAGCTTTACCAAGGCGGCTAAACGGCTGCATGTGTCGCAGTCGGGCATCAGTCAGCAGATCGCCAGCCTGGAGGATGACCTGGGGGTGATCCTGATCAATCGCTTAAAAAACAAATTTGAACTCACCGAAGCAGGGGCGTATTTTTACCAGTCCTGTCAGGAATTTGTCAATTACTATCACCAGATCCAGAAGAAAACCCGGGAAATTCATTTTCGCAGTCAGTTGGATATCAACATCGGTTATGCCGGTCCCATTGAGGCTACCATCATTGAACCGCTGGTCAGCTTGATTCAGGCGTATTATCCGGATCTCAATTTTAACTTCGAAAAAAGCAGTTTTCGGGAAGTCATCGAGGCGTTATCGAATCGCTCCATGGATATGGTGATCTCCTACACCTATGATCTGGTGAAATCCAGCGAAGTGGTAACCATCCCGATCCGTCGGAAGCCGATGGGTCTGCTGGTCAGCAGCCGGCACCCCCTGGCCGGGCAGCAAAGTGTCTGCGCCGCCGCGGTTGCTGGCGAAAAGATCATTATGCTCAATCCCGACTATGGCCGGAAGAGTTATGAGAATATGATCAAATGCTGTCGGCTCGATGGTTATGAACCCAATATCACCCAAGAAGTTCCCACCTGTGAAGCGATGTTTCTGAAAGTCGATGCCAACAGCGGGGTCTCGTTTTTTTCCCAAGGCTATGTTGAAAAAATCTTTAAAAACATCTGTTATGTCGAGCTGGAAGGAACTCACCATATCGACTGCGTCGATTTGAGCTGGCTAAGAAATAATGGCAATGCCTTTATTCCCAAAATTGCAAAGTTAATTCAGGACAATCTCCATAAGCTATTCTGATCACCTCATCAGATCTGTCTATTAGACAGGGGGATGGGGCTAGACGTATAATCAGCTTAGAAAAATCTTATGTCGGCATTTTTACGCGCCCTGAAGCAGGACCCGTGTAAACGCTGACAAACGATGGCGCAGCTATTGCCGCTATAATTCAGAGTTGAAGAGGAGATCGTATGAAAAACTGTAAATATCCCAATCTTTTTACCCCGATTGTACTGGGGAACACCCTGTTTAGAAACCGTATTTTTGCTTCCCCCACCGGTTACCAGAATTTAAATGGAGACGGTTATCTCAATGAGGGCGCCGCCGCCTATTATGAACGAAAAGCCCGGGGCGGGGCGGCCAGCGTCACTTCTTTTGAAGGGATTGTCGATGGCGAGCTGGGCCGCGGCGGGGCCACCCATATCTGTCTGGACACGCCCAACATCAGTAATAATCTGTCCCGACTGGCTTATGGCGTTAAAACTTATGGCGCGGTGGCATCCCTGGAACTTCAGCATACCGGCATGTTTGCCAATCGGGATCTGTCCTTTTTTGGCGCTTCCTCCAAAGGGATTGCCTATGGCCCGGTGGAGTGTGAGCTGGCGGGCCGGACGATTCAGGCCATGGATGAAGAGATCATTGAACGGACGATTAGAAAATTTGCCCAGGGGGCGGGGCTGGCAAAACGCTGTGGCTTTGGAATGGTCACGGTTCATGCCGGTCATGGCTGGCTGCTGCACCAGTTTCTCTCGCCGATCACCAACACCCGTACCGATAAATGGGGCGGCAAGGATGTCGAGAACCGATCCCGGCTGATCATTGCCGTCTGTGATGCCATCCGTAAAGAAGTGGGACCGGGTTTCCCGATTGAAATTCGCTTAAGCGGATCGGAATGTTACGATGGCGGATTCGGAATTGAAGACGGCATTGCCATCGCCAAACAGCTGGAAAACCACGTTGACTTACTGCACATCTCAGCCGGTAATCACGAGGTCGAAGAAGTGTTTGCGATCACCCATCCCAGCATGTTTACGGCGGACGGCTGTAATGTTCAATATGCAGCCGAAATCAAGAAACACGTCAAAACCCCGGTGGCCACAGTGGGCGCTCTGGATGATCCCGAACTGATGGAAGAAATTATCCGTTCGGGACAGGCGGATGTGGTTGAAATGGCCCGGGGGCTGCTTTGCGATCCGGACTTTCCCAATAAGCTGCGCAGCGGCAACGAAGATAAGATCATTAAGTGTTTGCGCTGTTTATCCTGTTTTTCCAGTGAGCTTGCAAACGGCGAGCCCTATTGCGCCCTGAATCCGGAAACCGGCCGGGAGCTGGAAATGAAATTCGCCATTCCCACGGCGGTTAAAAAGAAAGTGCTGGTCGCCGGCGGTGGTATTGGTGGGATGCAGGCAGCGCTGACCTGTGCCGACCGCGGTCATGAGGTTATCCTGGTTGAAAAAAGCGACCGTCTGGGTGGGGTGCTCCGCTGTGAAGAGGCGGTGGCCTTCAAGAAAAATCTGGATGCCTACCTGAACCAGCAGCAACAACGGATTCAGGATGCCAACATCGAAGTCCTTCTGAATACCGCGGTGACGCCAGCAATGGCAGAAACCATCGAGCCCGATATTATCATTGCCGCTCTGGGTGCGGAACCGGTTAAACCGCCGATTCCCGGCATCAATCACAAACATGTCATCTGTGCCCAGGACGCCTATACCGCCATTGACACCATCGGCGAGCAGACGGTGATCATTGGTGCC
This sequence comes from Acetobacterium sp. K1/6, assembly GCF_034438075.1. Taxonomy (NCBI): domain Bacteria; kingdom Bacillati; phylum Bacillota; class Clostridia; order Eubacteriales; family Eubacteriaceae; genus Acetobacterium; species Acetobacterium sp. K1/6. The sequence goes on from NZ_JAXQGA010000002.1 coordinate 274,173, forward strand.
GGTCTGGTCGGGGTGGAGCTGGGACTGCACCTGATAGCCAATGGCAAAAAAGTGAAAATTGTTGAATTGTCCGATCATATCAATGACGGCGGTAATTTCCTGCATATGCTGGGCTTGAAATTTGAAATCATCAAACGGGATCTGGATATTCAATTCAATACCAGGGTGAAAGAAATTCGGGAAAACGGTGTTCTCTGTGAAATAGACGGTGCTGACCAATTGCTGGACGCCGATACCGTGATCTACGCGGTCGGCCAGAAACCCCGCCGCGACGATGCCCTGGCGCTTAATTTTTGTGCTCCGGAATTCTATCTGGTCGGTGATGTCATCGCCCCAAGAGATATTACCAGTGCCAATGCCGAAGCCTTTATGACTGCCCGCAACATCGGCCGATTCTAGGAAAAAATAGCAACTCATGATTTAACCGCCGCTTTCTGATTGATAATCAGAAAGCGGCGGTTTTGATCGCTATTTAAAAACCGCCGTTAGGCTTCAATATTTTGTTTAAAGCATAACCACACTGTCGCCATCACAACGGTTTATTTTATTGCTTGACGACATAAGCATGACTTGCTCAATGTTTGTTGTGGAATTTGTCTTTATTAGCAAGAATGACATATTGGGTATGTGTCAAATCGAATTGCCTTAATGCGTCTTTAATCGCTCTCTGCCAAAGGGTGGACACCTGCCAAAAGAGTAAGCCGGTACTTTCATTATGGGATTGATACCGGGAGCCTTTCAATGCTCGACCATAGAAAGGAACCGATCCATCGTGGCTGGCAAGGTGGCAGTTATTCCTTTGCCCATACCATCCATTTGGGCGTCGACACCGCCTTCAATTCCGCGAGTTTAAATTTTAGCTCGAACACTTAAAAATCTTTCCCACCGCACCATTAAATGATACAATAAATCCATTCACACCGATTACACAGGCATTGAGGTAAATGTTATATTAAGCTACTTGTCAGGATCCCTAACTTAAAGAAGGAAGTACGCGATGTTAAAAAGGCTTCGTGAAGCCGGTCACACGACGGTTTCGCTCAGTGTGACACAAAACAATCCGGCAGTGGCTCTTTATAAAAAATGTGGCTTTGAGATCCTTTGTGTTCAGCAGGATGATTTTCTGATGTAGTTAAGACAATGAAAGCCAATAGTAACGAAGTAATGATTCGAAAATGCAATTCTTTAGTGCAATGATGCTAGGCGCACATAACTTATAACCAGCCTTGCTCTGAAACTGGCGGTCATATTTGGTCTATTTCTTCGAAGTCATCATTGTCTGAATTTCGATCTGGAAAAAATATCGTCTTAAAGGAGTTATCAATGTTTTCGAGAACGTGGCATGGGATTGTACCGATTAAAATGCGGGCGGCATTTGAACAGTATGAACGGGACATTGACCGGGAAACTAAAATCCATGTCGCCACGGTGCAAAGTCTCGTCAAACGAATTCTCTATAACGAAGCCGACATCATCCCGGCAGTGTCTGATTATGATTTGATTGTGAAGGACGGTGAAAATAGAAAGAGGGCAACCAAGCCGATAATGGCGAGGTTGCCCATACTTTCGAAGTAATCAAGATTAGCTTTAGCAAGAGCTAAAAGGCTCATATCAAGCGAATGCTCATAATCTCATTGACAAATTGGAATTTTGAAGTATGAACTGCATCCAAAAATCAGAGTCGTTTTATACTTTCTTTCGTGTCAAGAAAATTCCGACGATTGCCCCTATAAGGACAATTGGTGCTAATCTGACAAACAGCCATTCAAACGCGTGAAAAGCTACTCCGACAACGGCAGTTTCAGGGTCATTATAATCCCAACCTAAGTAAGGACTATTTAATACTATTAAAACAGCCAAAATCGTTACTAAGATCGCACACAATAAGATAAGTAGGCAGTGAAGTGTTTTTCTTCTCGCGGTCTTCCTTTGTGCAAGCTGTAAGTTTATAATCTCCAGTTTTTCGGAAATTACTTTCAAGTCATCAACCTTCGACTCAATAACAGTATCTCCAAGCAAAGTGCTTACGGGTGTTTCAAACACTTCCGATATGGAGATTAACATTTCAGAATCAGGAACTGACAATCCTTGCTCCCATTTTGAGATGGTTTGTCGCACCACATTCAGCTTGATAGCAAGTTCTTCTTGTGAAAGTCCTTTTGATTTTCTAATAGCTTTAATGTTTTCGTTTAACATAGCAAATACCTCCTTTGATTGCTACTTAATTATAATAGATATTTGCCCGTTGCGACAAGCAACGCAAATTAACAATGACTATTTTTCTGCTAAAGGGTATATAAATTTGCTCACCGAGCGTTCAAATTTCTCACTACCACTTCGCATATCCCGGGTGCCAGGCACACTTAACTTAGATCGGTAGGGAGCGTCGCCACCAGGTCTACTTCAGGCCCCAGTAGCTAGGTACGCTTAGCTCATGTCAGGAGCTTGTTGGTCATGGGCAAGTGCATCACGGGCGGGAAAGACCTTTTTGGCAACCGCAACCGCATTTAAAACTTTCGGAAATCCGGTGTAGGGGATGCACTGAATAAATGCTTCAATAATTTTATCTGGTAAAATCCCGACATTTAAGGCGCCATTGATATGTACGTCCAGCTGGGGTTCGCAGCCGCCAACGGTCAGCAGGCTGGTGATGGTGATTAGTTCCCGTTCCTCAAGGGTCAGCCCCGGTCGGGAGTAAATATCGCCAAAGGCGAATTCAATAATATAGTTGTCCAAGTCGGGGGCGATTGTTTTTAGCGTCTCGATTACTTTTTCGCCGCCAACTCCATCAATCCGGTTTTATACCGAGACCCTAATGGTTGAAGATTCAGTTGCTGGAGCACATGTAGCAATCAGTATCGGAAGAAAACCATCCTAGAATTAGCGATATAGCCCAAACCATTTTTTAAAACTCACAGGTGTTAATCCGGTGAGTTTAATTTTTTGCTCAAACACTTAAAAATCTTTCCCACCGCGCCATTAAATGATACAATAAATCCATTCGCACCGATTACACAGGCATTGAGGTAATGTAAGATGAAGTCAAACTACGCTTTTTTAAATGATCACTTTCCAGCCCTGGCCGGGATGGGCAGTCTGGCCGAGGACTATCTGTATACCGACGGTAATTCCTGCCTGATTAAGCTGGGTCTTTTTGGCGAAACGATGGTCAATCTGATGATGGCGCTGGATGGGGTGACCCCGCCAGAAGGGGAGAATACCCACGCCAACCGGATCAAAACGCTGAAACGGGAAGGCCTGATTCCGGCGGCCATTGATGACATTTTTTACGCCCTGCGCAAAGCCCGAAACCGAGCGGTTCATGAAGGCTACGACGGCTTTGACGACGCCAAAGCCCTCATCGACCAGATGAAACCATGAAAAAAACATCCTAGTCCAAGCCTTTCGCGGAGAACTGGGACGAATGAGGCGGGGGAAGAGAGTACGGTGGTGTTGTTGAAAGAAGTTATAGAAAGAAATATTCGATTTATTGGAAGAGGGTAATTTGATGCGAAAAGGACTTTTATTAGGTGCCGGTTTTTCTTATGATTTAGGGATGCCTCTAGTCAAAACTCTGACTAAAGATTTCTTCTCTTTTTTTAGTAAAAAACGGTTGAAAAGTTTTATAGATTTATGGTCTAAAAACGAACCTTATGGAGTAGATGATCCAATTGAACCTATGGCATTTCCAATTTTAGTAAGATTAGTTGAAAAATATAGGCGAGATCCTGAGTTAAACTATGAAGGATTTTTGAAAGAAATTGAAGAACTAATAAAAAATACTACTGATCGTGCGACTGCTAGATCCTATCAATATGCGTTAAGTAAATTTGAGGACGTATTGACAGAGATGTTCTACATATATCATGAACATAATTTTCATATTTACGAAAATTGCAAGCAGTTTTACAAAGAGTTTGATAAATTTATCGGGGATGAACCTCTGTGGATTATGACACTAAATCACGATCTACTTATTGAATTTTTATGTCTGGATTCTGGTATTCCAATCAAATTTGGAGCAGTTTCAAGCACGGATTTTCCAATTTTCAATGATGATTTTGTAAATCTTGTGGAATTTGGTGTTAATGATCGTGCTAATCTCAAATTAGACAGTATGGATTATTTGAAATTTGGTAAAGGGGCAAATATTTTAAAATTACATGGTGCGCTGAATGAATACACTTATGACGGTAATAAAAAAACTGCTTATGTAAACGTAAATGAAACGGATAAACCAATGGACTATTTAAAAAGAGTTTCAAAAGTTATGCATAAAATGGAGTACAAAATCAATGGGAATTCAATGAGGTTTGGAAAAGATATAGCTGTAAGTGATATGAATGGTGAAATGCAATTTTTAAGTCACACAATTAAAACAGGTGGAAATAAGTTCAGTAAAACGATAAATCCCAAATCAAGGGAAGAAAAGATGGTTTTATTTGAACAAATATTGGATATGTTAGATGAAATAACAATTGTTGGGTATAGTTTTTGTGACTACCATATCGATACGCGTTTATATAATGCAATGTTAAAGAATGAAAATTTAAAAGTATGGATCATTGACCCTTTAAGTGGGAAAAATGAGTTATTTGTTCCTTTTGATTATAGTCTTAGAGTGAGAGGGATGCAATGCTGTACGCCAGAATGGCTTAATTATTTTACAAACAAAAATTGGGATATTGAAAACATGAAAATTCTAAATTTGTATCGTAATCAAAGAAGTAAAAATGATGAAAAATTAAGAAATGAATTTTTCAAGCGGTGATTGGATCGAACCGATGGCGTAAGGAGCTCTCAAGGACTGACATTGTGTCAATCAGAACCAGAGCCGTTTTTGAAATGCAGTTGCTACTGGTTCCAGGTACATCTAACTTACATCGAATGACTTAAAAGTAAGATTTTACCCATTCGAACATTGGTCGAAGATTGAACAAATGCTGGAAAACGAAAAATGTTTTATTTTGAAGTGAAAGAAATAAGTCGACGGAACTGTTTTTTTTTCGCGGAGACTGATCCAACTAAACTTGAAAAAGGGAAGGAAAACCATGTATACATTCGACATATCTGTAAGTGCCTCAAAAGATGACGTATAGCAAGTTTGATCTAAACCTGATATACTGATGACATCATTATTTGAGGCACT